>JALREG010000341.1 GCA_023253905.1 Burkholderiaceae bacterium | reverse complement strand
GCGAGTCCTGCAGCTTGTAGGCAGCCTTAAGCCAGGGCCAGTAGGAATTCTGAGCGCCGGTGGAGATGAGGATGGTCTTGCCGCGCAGATCCTCCATCTTGTTGAGCACACCTGGATGCCCGATCAGCACCTGCGGATCTTTCTGGAAAGAAGCCGCTACGGTCATCGAATTGATACCGTTTTCCCAGCCCTTCATGGTGGAGACGTCATACCCCATGTAGCAGTCGATCTGGCCGGCAGCGAGGAGCTGCATGCCATTGACCTGCGGGCCACCCATGCGAATGGTGGCGTCCAGACCTTCCTTCTTGTAGAGGCCCGACACCAGCGCCTGGTAGTAGCCGCCGTGCTCGGCCTGCGCGTACCAGTTGGTCATGTAGGTGAACTTTTCCTGGGCAAAAGCACCCGGGACGGCAGCCACCGCGAAGGCGGCACAGACAAGTGAGCGAAGCTTCATGTTCGGACTCCATGACAGATTGAGGAAATCAAAAACAGTTCGGATGACACGCCGAAGCGGTTCGGATGCTGCAAATTCGGTGCCACCAGCGGGCGCCCGGGTACGCATTGATCGACTTCAGAGGGGGTACCCATTCAACCTCCCAGCACATCACCGGTTTGGTGCGCCCTGCCCCAAGTTTGGGCGTCACGCTCCAGCCAACGCATCTGGTGGAGCTCGGTGATGCCGCGCGCCCAGCTTTCAGCCAGTGAATCAAGAATGGCGTGCCCCTGTTCGGGGGTGGCCGGTAACGGGTCACCGATCACGCCGGTTTCACCGAAATCCCGCGCAGTCCAGGCCGCCGCAGGCCGTCCATCAGCGGACAGCGTTGGACACGGGAACTCGGGAGGATAGTTGGCGACGGCGCGTGACATCTGCACCGTGTCAGGCGCAAGCGCCATGATGATGGCGGTCTCGGCATGCCCAGCGTGCATCGCGAGCTTGCGCTCCTTCTCGGACAGATAACGCCCCGCCACATTGGCGACACGCCACGTGAAATGCGGCACCACAACAAAATCGCCATGGCGCAGACGCAGTTCGCGCGCAGCCATCTCCATGATCTGCGGCTGGCCGCCATGACCATTGACGATCAGGAGTTTCCGAAAGCCCGAGCGATAGACCGATTCGCCCACCTCGGTGATGGTGGCAAGCAGCGTTGACCCTTCCAGCGTGACGGTGCCCGGGAAGTGAAGATGCTCGACGCTTTTGCCGTAAGTGATGGGCGGCAGGCCAAATGCCGGCACTGAATCGGGCAGGCGCGCAAGGGCATGGCCCACCACGCCTGCCGCAATGATGGTGTCGACCGCGCAGGGAAGATGTGGACCGTGCTGCTCGATGCTGCCGGCAGGCAGCACGATCACCGTGTTCTCCCTGTCGGGAAGCTCGGCAATATCAGTCCAGGCGAGATAGGGCAGATAGCGTTTCGCGGGGCAGTAACCATGCAGCATGGGTCGCTCAATCAAAAAGGTGTGGCGTGATGGGGCGTATCAGTAAGAGTGGGGAGTCAGATCGATCCGCGACGGGCGCGGTCGAGCGGCACCCAGGCCGTGGCTTCGACCTCGATCAGAATATCGGCGGTGGGTAACATTTCGCTCACCTCCACCACCGTGGAGGCAGGCGGATCACCCGGGAAGAAAAGCTTGCGTACCCGGCTGTAAAGCGGGAAATGGTCGAGGTTCCGAAAGTACTGAACTAGCCGCACCACATCCGCCATGGAGCCGCCTGCATCTTCAACGGTGGCTCGAATGCGATCGAGCACAAACCAGGTTTGGGCAAGCACCGGGCCTTCCTTGGCATCGGTTGAGAATTCGCCGGTTTGTCCGATGAGCGAACGCGCGGCAGGCGGAATGTCGGCGTAGCCGCGCACGATCGTGCCGGTCGAGGGTTCCACTGCGATCACGCCGGAGAGCAGCACGAGATCGCCCGCGCGTCGCCAGGCGGCATAGCGCGCGAGCGGCTGAGCGGTACGAGGGTCGGGCGCGGACATGGCCTGGTCTCCTTAAAGGGTGCCGCCGGGAATACCGAGCACGCGTTCATCCCAGGCGCGCACCTTCCCCGGATTCATCAGACCCAGGGGGTCGGCCTGGCGCTTGAAGGCAAGTTGCAGTTCATCGACCTGCTTCATGCCGCCGTCTTCCAGCACCCAGGTGTGGGGGTCAAAAATCAGGCAGCCATCGGCTTCGAAGGAGGCGATGAGATCACGCAACTGCGACTCATCGAAATAGCGAACCAGGGGCAGCGCAAAAACCGTCAGCGCCCCACCGGCCTGACTGAATTCATGGTGCATCAGCACCTCATCGCCGAAGCGTTCGCACTGCGCCGCCACCAGTCGGGGATCAAACGGCACCGGGTAGGCCACCTGAAGGTACGTGACGCCGCGATCGGTCTTGAGCGCCTGCAGCGTGGTGTGGTTGTAGGCGCACTCGGTGGCCGAGGGAAGGCCCGCAGCGATCAGTTCGGATTCGGACCCGCGCACCGCAAGTCGGCCCCCTGCCGCCCGCACGCAGGCTTCGAACGTGCCAAGCGAGGAGGGCGCCACCTGAGCAAAGATCGCATCCTGGTCCTGCAGTCGTTCGCGCAGCCCCTCGTAGTAGGGCGTGATGCGCCGCTCCACGGTGGACAACTGAAACACATCAAGCGAGCCGTTTGCGGTCTGACAGATACGCTGACCGATGTCGAGCGCACACTGCAAGGCGGCCGGGTAATCGGGGAACAGGGCGATGACATGCTGCCAGTCCACCGCCCCAGTAAGCGCAATATCAACGGTCACCAGAATGCCGTTGGTGCCGTAGGCGTGATGCGCCTTCTGAATATCGGCGCCACGTAATTCAACCAGCCGGGGCGGATCTTCAAGCGTAACCACCTGCAACGCCCGCACATTGCCAGGGTCAGCAAGGATGCCGTGACGGATCGAGCCGATCCCCGAGTGGCCGCCTGCTATGAAGCCGCCCAGCGTGGCAATCCGTTCCGTGCTGGGCCACATCCGGAGTTGCTGGCCGGTTTTGCGCGCCGCCTCGTTGAGGTCAAACATGACGATGCCCGCCTCGACGCGCGCCCAGCCATCGGCCAGTTCCAGCACGCGGTTCAGGCCCGACATGTCAAGGCTCACACCGCCGTGGAGCGGGACGCACTGGCCATAGTTCCCGGTGCCCGCCCCACGAACCGTCAGGGGCACTCGATGCTGCACGCAGGCCGCTGCCACCCGGAGCACTTCTTCCACCGAGCGCGGCCGCACGACAAGATCGGGAAGCCGCCCGGCCAGCGCGGCCGCGAGCACCGGGCTGTACCAGTGAAAATCGGCCGCCGCGCGCTCGCGAGTCGGACCGGAGCTGTCGCAGTCGAGACCTTCGAGGGCCTGCCGCAGCGCGAGCAGGTTAGTTGGCTCACCCGGCCGATACGGCGCGGAGGAGCGAGCGGGTGACTCGGAAACCTGGCTCTCGGGTGGTGACATCGGCATCCGCATGGGGGATGGAAGAACGTGGGCGAATTGTGCGCAAACTGGGTTGACCGTGCCCCGAATCCCCCACGCCGTCCTCAGGCCCTTGACAGAGACCCCGGTTCGCTGGGTCAATGCGACCCATGAATGCGCCCCGTCCTCTACCTGTCGTTGACGCCCACCACCATCTTTGGCGCCGCGCCGATCTGGCGTGGCTGGACGGTCCGCCCGTGCCAAGAATCTTTGGTGCCTATGAATCCATTCGTCGCGACTACCTGGCAGCGGAATTTCTCACCGATAGCGGATCGGCCGGGGTCACCCGCTCGGTATATGTACAGACCAACTGGCCTGCAGGCGGCGAGCTGACTGAAGTTCGCTGGGTGCAGTCGATCGCGGACCAAGCGGGCTTTCCCCACGCGATCGTGGGCGGCGCCAACCTGGCGGATCCAAGGGTGGCCGATCTGCTCGATGCCCAGATGAAGAGCCCGCTTCTGCGAGGCATCCGTCAGCAGCTCCACTGGCATGCGAACCCGCAGTATTGCTTTGCAACGCGCCCGGACTGGGTGCGCGACCCTGCCTGGCTTCGGGGGCTCGCCGAAGTACGGGATCGCGGACTGGTATTTGAGCTGCAGGTATTTCCCAGCCAGATGCGGGACGCAGTCGACCTCGCCCGGGCGTTTCCGGACCTGCAGATTGTCCTGCTTCACGCGGGCATGCTGACCGACAGCGAGCCCGAGACGCTCGCTGCCTGGCGCTCGGGCGTTCAGGCGCTGGCGGGCTGCCCGAACGTGAGCACCAAGCTGTCAGCACTCAGCACATTCGCACGCCGCTGCACCACCGACATCTGGCAGCCGATCGTCACCGAGGCACTCAATTGGTTCGGCGCCGATCGCTGCATGTTCGGGAGCAACTTTCCGGTTGAGAAACTCTGGACCGATTACCGTTCGTTATTTGATGTGTTCCGGCAATGCGTAAGCGACCGGTCGCTTGCCGAGCAGCGCTCGGTTCTGTACGACACCGCCTGCCGCATCTACCGGCTGCCCCAGTAGGCCGCCTCCACCCAGCAGACTTCGGAACGGTTCGGCCGGGAGACTGGCATATCAGGCTTGCCCCATCGGCCGATAGCGGTGTAGGGTTCCCGCCAGCCTATTTTCGGACCCCAACACGATGTCCACTTATCAGCCCGAAGGCGTCATCCCCGCCGTTCTGCTGCCGTTCTTCGACGATTTTTCGATCGACGAGGCCAACTACCGCGCTCACATCCGCGACGTGGCCTCGGTGCCCGGCGTCACCGCCATCACCACTAACGCCCATGCGTCGGAGGTGGCGAGTTGCACGTTTGAGGAGCAGCGCCGAATCCTCGACATCACCGTGGAGGAAATGGCCGGACGTACCCATGTCGTTCAGGGCGTCTATGCCGAGGGCAGCTTCGAGGCGCAGCGCATCGCGAAAATGGCGCATGCCGGCGGCGCGTCGGCGCTACTGGTATTTCCGTCGGGGATATACACCTTCGGACAGCGGCCGGAAATGGCGGTGGAGCACTTCCGGCGGATCGCCGAGGTGACCGACCTGCCGCTCATCGCATTTCAGTATCCGCTCGCGGGCGGCCAGGGTTACCCACTGCCCACACTCTTGAAGATCATCGAGCAGGTGCCTACGGTGCGGGCGATCAAAGACTGGTCGGCCAATCCGCAACTCCATGAGCGGCAGGTTCGGGTGCTGCAGTCGCTTCCCCGGCCGGTCAACGTGCTCACCACGCACAGCGCCTGGCTCTTCACCTCGCTTGTGCTGGGCTGCAAGGGCCTGCTGTCTGGCAGCGGTTCCGTGATCGCCGATCTGCAGGCGCAGCTCTTTCGCGCAGTGCAGGCTGGGGATCTGGCGCTTGCCCGTCAGATCAGTGACCGGATCTTCCCCACGGCCGAAGTGTTCTACAGCGAACCCTGGGTTGATATGCATAACCGCATGAAGGAGGCACTCGTGATGCTCGGCAAGCTGCCCCGGGCGGTGGTGCGTCCGCCCCTCATGAAACTGCCGCAGTCCGAGCTCGACCGGATCCGTCGGGCGCTGCAGCTCGCCGGACTGCTCAAGTAATTCCATGCGGGGTAGCGCATGCAGGACTGAAAACAAGACACCCCAAACCAAGGAGGAGACCATGAACATCAAGCTCAAGACCTGCGCCTCGGCGATCGCGCTCGCTACGGCGGCGCTGTGTGCGGCGCCCGCGGCTTCGCAGAGTCCACGGCCGATCAAGATCGGTTTCGTTACCGAACTCACTGGCCCCTGGACTTTCTTTGGCACCAGTTGCGTAGCGGGGCTGAAATTCGCCACCGATGAAATCAACAAAGCCGGCGGTGTACTCGGCCGGCCGCTCGAGTTCATCGTGACCGACAATCAGACCAAGTCCGATCAGGCACTGGCCGCGTCGCGCAACCTCGACATCAACGACAAGGTGCTGGCGCTCAGCGGCCCGACCAGCTCCGACGTGGCGCTCGCCATGTACGGCTACGCCGAGCAGCAGAAGATTCCCTTCCTGGTGCCGGTGGCGGCCTTCCCGCAGCTCACCAAGCCCGGCACACGCTACACCTTCCGTATCGAGCCCGACGCGGCCGGTTGGGGCTATGCCATGGCCAAGTACATCGAGCAGGTGAAGCCGGGCGCGAAGGTCGCACTCATGCACTCGGACGCCGCGCTCATGCGCGCCATCATGGCGGGCTTTCGCTACCAGGCGCCGCGCTCGAAGCTCAGCATCGTGGCCGACATCCTGTTCCCGCAAGGCTCGAGCGACGCCACCGTGCAGGCCGCGCAGGTGCGGGCGGCGGCACCTGACTACGTGATCGTGAGCGGCGCAGGTGCTTTCGATAATGTAATCACCAATCAGCTGCTCGACCTCGGCATCAAGCCGCAGCAGATCATCCACCCCTACGGCATCACCACCCAGGTGTTCGGCTGGGGTCAGCGCAGCGTAGGGTCGATCTATGGCACCTTCTTTGATATCGGGCTGGATTCGCTCACACCCGACGGCAAGGATTTCATCGCACGCTTTGACGCCGCCAACAACCGCCCGCCGTCCTACGTGGAGAACTACTGCTACGTGACGCCTTACATCTTCAAGGAGGCGATCGAAGCAGCCGGCACCGCGGACGACCGCGAGAAGCTGCGTAATGCGATTTCAGCGCTCAACACCAAAGAGCGGACCAGTGGTGTGCCGATCGTGTTCGACAAGAACGGTGCGCGGAAGGAATACATGTACTTCCAGGAAATCGTCTCGGTGAATGGCAAGCGCAGCTATCAGTCCAAGCAGCGCTTCTACATCGAGTGGGATCCGGAGGTGATCCCGGTGTATGACCTGGTGAAGTGAGAAAGCAATGACCGACGCCCAGATCCTGATCCTGATGTCGACCCTGTCGACGGGGCTCATTCTGGGCGCGATCTTTGCGCTGGTGGCAGCCGGGGTCACGATTGTTTACGGCTGCGTGTGGCTGCCCAATGCGAGCAACGGCCAGTTTTTTCTGCTGGCCTCGCTCGCTGCCTGGACCTTCACCGCCTCCTTCGGCTGGACCAGCATTGCCGCCGCAGCCGGGGTGCTGATACTCGGCACGGCACTCTCCTATCTGCTTGAGTGGATCCTGATCCGAAGGCTCTACGACACACCCAACCGCAACGTTGCCTACTTCGTGGTCACGCTCGGTCTTACCCAAATCATGACCGGCATCTTTTCGCTCACCTACGCCAAGTGGAGCGATCAGTTCACACTCCCCCCGATCATCGAAGGCATCACCATGTTCGGGCCCTTCCCCATGCCGAACAACCGTCTGGTGGTCATGGGCGTGAGTCTGCTGGTGCTCGTGCTGCTCTTCGTGCTGCTGCGCTACCACCCCTATGGCCGGGCACTGCGCGCGGTGTTCCAGAACCGTGAAGCAGCCGCGCTCCGCGGGGTTAACGTGCGCGCCATTTATCGGCTGTCGTTCGTGCTGGGGTCGGTGATCATTTTTCTGGGGGGCATTCTGTTCGCCCTTGCCTACAGCTATGACCTGACGGTCGCCTGGACCATGTCAATCACCGCGTTTGCGATCATGATCATTGGCGGACCCGGGTCAGTGATCGGCGCGCTGGTGATCGGGATGACCTTTGGCTTCACGCAGGCCATTGTCAGCATCTTTGCAAGCCCCACCGCGGCCACCTTCTCCTACCTGGGTGCCATGCTGCTCATTCTGCTGTTCCGGCCGAGCGGGTTGTTCAAACGATGAAACTCGCCTCGGATCGCGCGCTCTGGATTTTTGCCGCGGCGGCGCTTGCGCTACCCCTCATTGCCGACGGCAACAAGTTTCTCGCGTTTGTGCTGGGCATGACCTACATCAGCCTGTTGTGGGCAACCGGTATGAACCTGATGTATGGCTTCGTGGGCCTCATGCCGCTCATGTTCGCGGGCGTGGCGGGCATTGCAGGCTATGCGGTGGTTCACCTCACCCGCGAGTTGGGATGGTCCTTCTGGCTTGCCATGCCCGTGGCCACTGTGATGGCCGCACTCGCTGGTGTAGCGCTTGGTCTGCCTTCGCTGCGGTTAAAGGGCTTTTATTTCACCCTGTGTTCGCTCGTGATCCAGACGGTGCTCACGCTAGCCTTCATTTTCTTTCCCACCTATACCAATGGCGACACGGGTATCAATCAGATCGCCCCGCCCGACTGGTTTGGCGGCCAGCTGAAGGGGCTTGGTCTTGAGCTGATGATTGCGCTCTTTACCGTGGTCGGCATTCTGCTCTGCGCCTGGATCGTGCGATCCCCGCTCGGCCAGCGGTTTGTGGCCATTCGCGAAGACGACATCCTCGCTGAAGCGATCGGCATCCGGGTCGTGCGCTGCAAGATCATTGCGTTTTTCATTGTCTCGATCTACGCCGGCGTGGGTGGCTGCTTCTACTCGGTCTACATCGGATTTGTGTCGCCCCGAGCCTTTGATGTGCTGGTCTCGATGAACATCTGGCTGTTTGTCGCGTTTGGCGGCCGGGGCACCATTGCGGGCCCCATCATTGGCACCGCCATCCTCGCACCCATCCCATTCCTGCTTCAGGATCTTCAAGCCTTCAAGGACATTCTGTCGGGCGTGCTGATCATTGTGGTCACGCTGCTGATGCCGGGCGGCATCTACGGCGCCTGGCTTGCGCGCAGACGCCGCGCGCAGAAGGCCATGACCGACAGCGCACGCGTGCAGGAGAGCCGGGTATGAGTGAACGGCTGCTCGAGGTCAGCGGTCTCTCAAAACGCTTTGGCGGCGTGGTCGCGCTCAAAAACGTAGACGGGCATTCGGTCGCAGGCGAAACACTGGGGATGATCGGCCCCAACGGATCGGGCAAGACCACGTTCGTGAACATGGTGAGCGGACACATCCGCCCCGATTCGGGAACGCTGCGCTTTGCCGGCATCGACATTGCCGGCAGGACGCCGCATCAGCTCGCAGAAATCGGGCTCTGCCGAACCTATCAGGCCGTTCGTGTGTTCTCGGCCTTGCCCGTTCGTCAGAACATCGACAACGCACGGCTGCTGCTCTCGCATCGCGGGCTGGATTCAACGGAGCTGAGCGAGCTCACCGAGTGGCTCCGACTTGATACTCGGCTGGATGTCGATGCGGGCAGTCTCACGCTGTTCGAGCAGCGACGGCTCGAGCTTTTGATGCGGCTGGTACTCAAGCCCCGGCTCATCATGCTCGATGAACCGGTCGGGGGTCTTGCGGTCACGGAAGTCACCGAGATGATTCAGCTTCTGAAGGAGCTCCGTGCCCGCTGTTCAATTTTTGTGATCGAGCACACGATGCGCGTCATCCGCGAGCTCGCAGACCGGGTCATGGTGTTGATCGCAGGTGAAAAGGTCGCTGACGGGCCGCCCGCCGACATCCTGCGCAACAAGCGCGTGATCGATGAGTATCTGGGGACACGCCATGCTTGAGGTGCGTGATCTCGAGATTCGTTACGGCCCGTTTCTCGCCGTCGATAAAGTGAGCCTGGAAGTGCGTCAGGGTGAGATCGTCGGGGTGATCGGGCCCAACGGCGCGGGCAAAAGTTCAGTCGTCAGGGCAATCACCGGGCTCGTTCGCCCAACGGGCGGTACGGTGAGCTTTTGCGGTCAATCAACGCTCGACGTGCCGGTGCACGATCTCATTCGGCGCGGGTTGTCGCTGGTGCCTGAAGGTCGGGGACTGTTCCCGATGATGTCGGTCGAGGAGAATCTGCTGATGGGCGGCTATTCGCTCACCGATCGCAGCCGACGCGATGAGCTGATGAACTCATGCTTCGAACTGTTCCCCATCCTCAAGGAACGCCGCAATCAGCTGGCGGGGACCCTGTCAGGCGGCCAGCAGCAGATGGTGGCAGTATCGGTCGGGTTGATGGGTGACCCGCAGTTCTGTATTTTTGATGAGCCCTCGCTCGGCCTCGCGCCGATCGTCATCCAGCAGATTGGCGAGACGTTGCAGAAAATGCGCCAGCTGAAGCTCACCGTGTTGCTGATCGAGCAGAACGCCATGCTGGCAAGCAGCGTGGCTGACCGCATCTACATCATGTCGGCGGGTCGGATGCAGTTCCACGACACCCCTGACCGGCTGATGAAAAATCCCGAGGTCATCGAGAAGTTCCTGAGCGCCTAGCAGGTTCCCCCGCGCTTGGGGCAGACGGATCTTCAATTGCCCAGTTAGCATCAGGCGGCTGCCAGCCGCCCGTCGGGGCGACAAACCTTTCGCCTGTTTTGCGATTGACCCACGTCACCAGCGCCTGTGTGACAAAGGCGCCCGGAGGCGGTGGAAGGAATCCGAAACGTTGGGTCATGGAGGACTCCTTGGGCGGCGGCTCAGAAGCTGCCTGGCAGGCGGCGAGCGGCCCCCCTACCGTGGCGATCAAGGCGAGCGAGGCCAACCATTGCAGCGCCCGGTTGCGGCGCGTTTGCGTTCGATCGTGACAGGGGTTCATCCAGAAATCCTGCCACAAAGCGGAGGCCGGTTGTGCGGTTGGCTATCATCGCGAGCTTTCTGACCTGGAGTAGTCCTGATGAATGTCACCGATGCGGTCCGCCAGCGGTATTCCACCCGAGCCTTTCTTGATCGTCCGGTTGACGGCGCCTTGGTGCGCGAGCTGCTGGAGCTGGCCGCGCAGTCGCCCTCGGGCGGCAACTTGCAGCCCTGGATCGTGCAGGTCATCGCAGGCGAGCGCCAGGCTGGACTCAAGCGTGTGATGGCGGCAAAACTCGATGCCGGCGAGCGAGAAAAAGGTGAGTACAACGTTTACCCACCGAACCTGTGGGAGCCGCTCAACGCCCGGCGCGCCACCGCAGCGTCGCAGCGCTTTCAGGCGACCGGCATTCCCGACGATGCGGACGGCGCAGTCGAGATGCAGCGCGAAAACTTTGCCTTTTTCGGCGCGCCGGTCGGATTGTTCTTCAGCCTGGACCGCCGCTGTGGTCCGCCCCAGTGGGCTGATGTAGGCATGATGATGCAGACATTCATGCTGCTCGCCGTCGAGCGGGGCCTCGCCACCTGTCCGCAGATGATCTGGGCGCGCTGGCCCAAGACGGTATCGACCTATCTCGAGATCCCGGAGACGCACATCCTCTATTCGGGCATGTCGCTCGGCTACGCCGATGAAGGCTCAAAGTGGAATTCGTTCAGAACCGAACGCGCACCACTCGCCGACTTTGCAACGTTCTACGAAATCTGAGCGCCTAGGCTGCCTGCAGCCCAGAGGGCCAGGGCAGCCCGTGCACATCCGCGCGCAGCAGGCAGTCATCGCCGAGCATCTGAATGGGCGTGAAATCTCGATGCGCGATCCACTCGGGCCGCTTGAATTGCAGGATGTGATTGCTGACCGCGCACAGGCTTAAATAGACGATGACGCGATCCCACGGGCTCATGTTGGGCGGTGAGCCGTGGACCAGGCAGCTGTGGAACATCAGCATCGATCCGGGCGGCCCTTTCGGCGCAACGATGCCGCCGCGCTCGATGAGTTCGCGAACTTTTGAGTTGTCCAGGGTCCAGAGCGGATAGCTGGTGGTGCGGGTGTCGTGCCCCGCCTCAACCACGCCCTCGCGGTGCGAGCCTGGAATGAACCAGAGCGGCCCGTTGAATTCGTTGACCTCATCAAGAAAGATCGACACGTTCATCGCGCGCGCTTCCGGCATGGCGTCATCGCGGTGCCATGTGCCGAAATCCTGATGCCATTGCCAGACATCGCCATCAAAGGCCTGCTTGCCGTTGATCTTGAACTGATGCATGTAGACCGGCTCGCCAAAAACCTGCTGCACCGGCTGCACCATACGGGGGTGACGGGCGAGCTTCGCAAACACATCGCTGTAGGTGTGGGCTGCGAAGCTGGTGCGGGGTGTGACGCCATCTTTTTCGCGAACGATCTCGGGACGCTGTTCCGCGTAGATACGCGGGACCTCGTCGCGCAGCACCTTCATTTCGGCAGCGCTAAAGAGCGACGGGAAAAACAGGTATCCGTCGCGTTCGAACTGCTCGCGTTGGGAGGGGGTCAATTCCATGGCGGGTCTCCGGGGGCGGTGCCGCAATCTTAGACGGGTGGAGCGCTTCGCGCGAGGGGGGGGGTTGAGGCGGATCGGTCCGGCCCGGGCGGGGGCTGGCCGTCCGCTTAAACGGACTGCGCCGGCGCTTCCGCGCCGGTACCCTCGTCGAGCGCCGGCAAGCGGGGGCGGCCATAAACTCGCCCGCTTGGGCGGGCTCAAACATATGGCCGCCTGATCCCGCTTGCCAGCGCTCTCCTCGGCTGGTCCGATGCGCTACCGGCCAGCCCCCGCCCGGGCCTTCCACGCAGAGACTCCCCCCGCGCACCAAGGCTCCTATGTAGTAAACCCACCAGGCGAGGACGCGGTGCACACGCCCGCCGAGCCGCTCCGACCGGAGGGCGGGGGGCGGGCTTGGCTGGGAGCGAGTCGGCCGAGCCGAGGAGGACGCCCGAAAGCCGGATCAGGTGG
>JALREG010000278.1 GCA_023253905.1 Burkholderiaceae bacterium | reverse complement strand
GGGATGGCGAGGGGCAGTAGGCACCATGAGAATGTCGGCATCGGCCCACAGTGCATTCAGCGCCTGACGTGCACGCTGCAACTGGTACTGCGCCTGGAAAGTCGCCACAGCGTCAAACTGGCGGGCCCGCCCGATCACGGCCGCTACGGTGGGATCCATTTTCTCCGGCTGCGATTCGATCAGCGAGCGCACCACCGAATAGCGCTCGGCAACCCAGGGCCCCTCATAGAGCAGTCGCGCCACCTGATAGAGTGGCTCGAGGTCGATCGGGGCCACCGAGTCAGCCAGGGGAGCAATGGTCTCGAGTGCGCGCGACCAACCGGCGTCGTACCCATCGTGCGCAAGCACCAGCCCCTCGGGCACCAGCACCCGCGGCCTACCGCTTACAAACCGCGCCCGCCCCGGGGCAAACGCAGAGTATTCATCGGCCGTGTCGGCACCCTCGATCACGGCGAGCACCGCGGCCGCGTCGTCTACGGTATGCGCAAATATCGACACGCAATCAAGCGTGCGGCAGGCGGGCAAGACACCCGCCGTGCTGACCCGGCCCGGCGTGGGCTTCAAGCCCACCAGCCCGTTAAAGCCAGCCGGAATCCGACCCGAACCCGCCGTGTCGGTCCCCAGTGCAAACAGCACTTCGCCATGCGCCACCGCTACCGCCGATCCTGAACTCGACCCGCCGCTCACATGCGGCGGGCTGCATACGCTGGAGGGCGCGCCAAACGGCGACCGCGCCCCCACCAGGCCGGTTGCGAACTGATCGAGGTTGGTCTTGCCAAACAGCACCGCACCGGCGTCGAGCAGTTTTTGCACCACGGTGGCGCTTTGTTGCGGAACCCGGGCGAAAGCGGGACAGGCGGCGGTGGTCGGCATGCCGGCGGCGTCGATGTTGTCTTTCACCGCGAAGGGCATACCGAGGAGCGGATAGGCATCGATCAGCGCGGCGCGATCGGCGAACTGGCGCGACAGCGCAGTGAGCGCATCGATTCGCTCGGCAAGCGCGGGCGAATCAACCAGGTGAATCCAGGCGGCAGGCGCCCGCTCCGCCACCAGCCGGGCATGACGCGCGCGAAGCAGCGCGCCGACATCGGCACCCGCCAGCAGCGCCGCCCGCCAGGCGTGCAGATCGGTCAATCGGGCTTCATCAAAAGTGAGAGACATGGAATCCGAACCAGAATGGTGCACAAAGTTGTATACAAGACTGAACGCATGCAGAACGCGTGCCAGCCAACCCTGGTGCAGAGGTCATGCGCGGAAACGCGCCAGCCCAGCGCCCGGGCGCTCCAGGCCGTCCGGCAGCGAACCCGCTAAACTCGAGGGTTTCCCAGAGCCCGGTTCCCAGTCATGCAAGAGAAGTACGACGCAGGCGCGATCGAGCGCGCCGCCCAACAGCACTGGCAGTCGATTGACGCCTATCGGGCGATCGAACACGACCCCCGCTTCCCCAAGGGCAAGTTCTACGCCTGCTCCATGCTGCCCTACCCCTCGGGCAAGCTCCATATGGGGCATGTGCGCAACTACACCATCAACGACGTGATGTATCGGCACCTGCGCATGCAGGGCTGGAACGTGCTCATGCCCATGGGATGGGATGCCTTCGGCCTGCCGGCCGAAAACGCTGCAATGAAGAACAACGTAGCGCCAGCGAAATGGACCTGGGACAACATCGCTTACATGAAGAAGCAGATGCTGGCGATGGGTCTGGCCATTGACTGGAGCCGCGAGGTTGCCACCTGCTCGCCCGATTATTACCGCTGGAACCAGTGGCTGTTCCTCAAGATGCTCGAACACGGCATCGCTTACCTGAAGAACGGTATCGTCAACTGGGATCCGGTCGACCAGACCGTACTGGCGAACGAGCAGGTGATCGACGGTCGCGGATGGCGCTCGGGCGCGGTGGTGGAAAAGCGCGAGATCCCCATGTACTACCTGGGCATCACCCGCTACGCCGACGAACTGCTGTCCGATCTGTCGGGCCTCGGCTGGCCCGAGCGGGTCAAAGTAATGCAGGAAAACTGGATCAGCCGCTCAACCGGTGTGCGCTTTGCCTTCCCGCACGATATCCGCGATGGCGCGGGCCAGCTGGTGGGCGATGGCAAGCTCTATGTGTTCACCACGCGCGCCGACACCATCATGGGCGTCACCTTTGTAGCGGTCGCCCCGGAACATCCGCTCGCCACCGTCGCGGCCGCACGCAATCCCAACATCGCAGCCTTCATTGATGCCTGCAAACAGGGGGGCGTCACCGAGGCCGAGCTTGCCACCCGCGACAAGGATGGCGTCCCCACGGGTCTCTCCGTCACCCACCCGCTGACCGGCGAGCCAGTCGAGGTGTGGGTCGGCAACTATGTGCTCTACAGCTACGGCGACGGCGCAGTCATGGGCGTGCCGGCGCACGACGAGCGCGACTTCGCCTTCGCCCGCAAGTTCGGGCTGCCGATTCGCCAGGTCATCGCGATCGATGGCGAGCATTTTTCTGATGCTGACTGGCAGCCCTGGTACGAAGACAAGCAGCGCGGACACTGCGTACAGTCCGGCCGTTACAACGGCCTGGCCTATGACGCTGCGATCGAGGCGATCGCCGGTGACCTGGCGGCACAGGGCCTGGGCGAAAAGCGTATCCAGTACCGGCTGCGCGACTGGGGCATTTCGCGCCAGCGCTATTGGGGTACACCGATCCCGATCATTCACTGCGACGACTGCGGTGCGGTGCCCGTGCCCTATGACCAGCTGCCCGTAGTGCTACCCGAAGATCTGGTGCCCGATGGCAGCGGCAATCCGCTTGCCAGGAATGAAGCGTTCCTGCGCTGCGCGTGTCCGAAGTGTGGCAAGCCCGCGCGCCGCGAAACGGACACCATGGATACCTTCATCGATTCATCCTGGTACTACATGCGCTATTGCTCGCCGGACAACGATCAGGCGATGGTTGACGCGCGCAACGACTACTGGATGCCGATGGATCAATACATCGGCGGAATCGAGCATGCAGTGCTGCACCTTCTCTACGCGCGCTTCTGGACCAAGGTGATGCGCGACATCACCGGCGATTTTCCGGGCGATGCGTCGCGCGGGCTGGTGAAATTCGACGAACCCTTCTCGAATCTGCTCTGCCAGGGCATGGTGCTCAACCATATCTATTTCAGGAAGGCCGAGAAGGGGGGTACCGAATACTTCTGGCCGGATGACGTGGAAAATGTCCACGATGCGCGTGGCCAGGTCATCGGTGCCCGCCTCAAGTCCGATGGCAGTGCCATCGAGTACGGCGGCGTGGGCACGATGAGCAAGAGCAAGAACAACGGGGTCGACCCGCAATCGCTCATCGATCAGTATGGCGCCGACACTGCGCGTCTGTTTGTCATGTTCGCCTCGCCACCCGAGCAGACGCTCGAGTGGTCGGGCACCGGCGTCGAGGGCGCGCACCGGTTCCTGCGCCGGCTCTGGACCGCAGCCCACCATCGTCACGCCGCCGTCGCGCGTGCCGCAGCCGCGACTCCCGCTACGCTCGACGATGCCCAGCGGGCGCTTCGCCGAGAGATTCACGCCATTCTCAAGCAGGCCGACTACGACTACCAGCGCAAGCAGTACAACACGGTGGTATCGGCCGCCATGAAGATGCTGAACGCGATTGAAGGCGCCAAGCTTGCCGAGTCGCCCGCAAGCGACTCGGTATTGGCTGAATCGCTCTCCATCCTGATCCGCGCGCTCTATCCCGTGGTGCCGCACATCACGCACGCACTTTGGGTGGAATTGGGCTTTGCAGCGCGCGACGGTGACCTGCTCGATGCCGGTTGGCCTGCTGTCGACGAGTCGGCGCTACAGCAGGACCGGATCGAGCTCGTGTTGCAGATCAACGGCAAAGTGCGAGGGAGCGTATCGGTCGACGCCACGGCCGACCGTGCCGCCATCGAAGCCGCTGCCCTGGCAAGCGACATCTTCTTGCGCCATGCAGAGGGCCGGACCGCGAAGAAAGTGATCGTGGTGCCGGGCCGGCTGGTCAACGTCGTGGTCTGAGGCCAGGCTGCCTGTCTTGACACGCGCCGCCCTCGCCTTGCCGCAGGCCGCACGTCGGCGTGCGCTGATGGTTGCCGGCGCGGCGCTCGCCGCACTGGCGGGCTGTGGTTTCCAACTGCGCGGGGCGGCGCAGCTGCCGTTTCGCAGGCTCTACTCGGGCTTTGCGCGTAACTCCGCCATCGGTTCCGAATTGCGCGCGCTCATCCGGGTGAACAGCGACACCGTCATTGTCGAACGGGTCGATGAAGCCGATGCCCGCCTCGAGGTGCTGCTTGAGCGGCGCGAACGCGAAATTGTGGGCTTCACCAGCACCGGGCGACCACGCGAATACCAGCTGCGGCTTCGTATCCGGGTGCGGGTGACTGATGCCAAGGGCCTGGAGTGGATGCCCGCGACCGAGCTCGTCTTGCGACGCGAAATCACCTCGAGCGATATCGAAGTGGTCAACCGAGCGCAGGAAGAAGAGCTGCTGTTCCGGGAAATGGAGTCTGATTTCGTCCAACAGCTGCTTCGCAGACTGTCGGCGCTAAAGCCCCGAAGCTGAACAGCCATGGCGCAGGTTCGCCCGGACGCCCTCGAAGCGGCGCTTTCAAAAAAG
The DNA here is from genome assembly GCA_023253905.1 of Burkholderiaceae bacterium. The sequence goes on along the minus strand of JALREG010000278.1, from coordinate 2,115 downwards.
GTCCCGGTGATTGCCTGGGTTTACGGCGACGAACCTTTATTGATCCAGGAAGCGGCGGACGCGCTACGTGCCGCCGCGCGCCGGGCGGGTGCCGAGGAACGCCAGGTGTTCGAGGTCGACCGCTTCTTCAAGGCCGACCGGTTCGTTGCCGAAGCGGGGTCGCTGTCGCTTTTCGGCGCGGCACGCCTGCTGGAGCTTCGCTTTGCCGGCAAACCCGGAAAAGAAATTGGGGAAATGATCGCCAGCACCGCCGAATCGGCGGATGCGTCGCTCCGGCTTCTCGTACTGAGCGGCAAGCTGGATCGCACAACCACCGAAAGCGCCTGGTTTGGACGGATCGAACGGGCTGGGCTGATCGTGCCGGTCTATCCGGTTGAGCGGCGCGAGCTGCCTCGCTGGATTGCCGGTCGACTCGGGCGACAGAAACAGAGAGCCGATTCCGCGACACTCGAACTCATCGCCGAGCGGGTCGAGGGCAACCTCCTTGCCGCGCATCAGGAAGTAAGCAAGCTCGGCCTTCTGTTTCCGGAGGGCGAAATCCCCGCCGCCCAAGCGCGCGCTGCGGTGCTGAGCGTCGCCCGATATGACGCCTTCGATCTGGTTGACGCCGTGCTGCTGGGTGACCGGGAACGCACCCTCCGTAGCCTCGAAGGTCTTCATGCTGAAGGCGAGGCACCGCCGCTCCTCATCTGGGCAATCAGTGATGCGGTACGCACGCTGCTTCGCCTTCACGCGGCGCGCGCCTCAGGGCTTGCGCTCGCGCAAGCGCTGCGTGCTGCCCGGATCTTCGGGCCGCGCGAGCGCGCATTCGAGGCTGCCGCCCGCCGCATTTCCATCGCCGACTGCGAGCAGGCGCTGCGGTCGGCGGCACTCACGGATAGAATCTTCAAAGGGGTTGGCGACGGCGATGCCTGGCTCGCCCTCGAGCGACTCGTGATGAGGCTGGCGGGCGTCCCGCTACCCGGAGACAACTGACATCGTGGACAAGCAGCCAATCGACAGCACCGCCTACGTCGATGACCTGGGTCGGCGCGCACGCGCAGCCGGCCGGGACATCGCCCGCTCATCCACCGAGGCCCGCAACCGCGCACTGACCGCCACCGCAGCCGCCATCCGCCGCGAGGTCGCAGCACTCGAACGCGCCAACGCCCTCGATCTGGAGGCCGCGCGCGAGGCAGGCCATGATCAGGCCTTTGTCGATCGGTTGGCCCTCACGCCACGTGTCATCCAGACCATGGCCGAGGGGCTCGAGCAGATCGTGATGCTGCCCGATCCGGTCGGTGAAATCAGCGGACTCAGCTACCGACCCTCTGGCATCCAGGTCGGAAAAATGCGGGTGCCGCTGGGTGTCATCGGCATCATTTATGAATCCCGGCCCAACGTCACGATCGACGCAGCCGGTCTGTGCATCAAATCGGGTAACGCCACCATCCTGCGGGGCGGCTCCGAAGCCCTCCATAGCAACCAGGCCCTGGCTGCGCTTATCCGCGAGGGGCTCGCCGCCGCCGGTCTACCCGCCGACGCCGTGCAGGTGGTCGACACCACCGACCGCGCCGTGGTGGGCGCGTTGATCGCTGCCGAACGCTGGGTCGATGTCATCGTGCCGCGGGGCGGAAAGTCGCTCACTGAGCGCATCTCCCGCGAAGCGCGGGTGCCCGTCATCCGGCATCTCGATGGCATCTGTCATGTCTATATCGATGATCACGCCGACCTCGACAAGGCCATCCGTATCGCAGATAACGCCAAGACCCAGCGCTACTCGCCCTGCAACACCATGGAAACGCTGCTGGTTGCACAATCTGTCGCCAACCGCATCCTGCCGCCGCTTTGCCGCATTTATGCCGACAAGGGCGTGGAACTGCGCGGTGATGACGCTACCCGCGCCGTGCTGGGTCCGGTCTCCATTGCCTGCAACGAGGCCACCGAGGAAGACTGGCATACCGAATATCTGGCCCCCATTCTTTCGATCCGGGTGGTGGCCGGGCTCGACGAGGCGATCGAGCACATTGCGCGCTACGGCTCGCAACATACCGATGCCATCGTGACCGAGCATCACGGTCATGCCATGCGTTTTCTGCGCGAAGTCGATTCATCCTCGGTCATGATCAACGCCTC
>JALREG010000224.1 GCA_023253905.1 Burkholderiaceae bacterium | reverse complement strand
ACCGAGCACTATGTGCAGCGTGCGTCATCGGGGCTGATCATCGCTGAGGCCACCAATGTGGCGCCGCAATCCAATGCGTGGGAGTGCGCGCCCGGCATCTTTCGCCCCGAGCAGATCGCCGCCTGGCGCTCGCTCGTCACTGCTGTGCACGCTGCAGGCGGACGGATTGCGCTTCAGCTCTGGCACGGTGGCCGGGTGGCGGCTGACCGCTCCGAGAACCCGGAGCCGCCGCTCTCGCCCTCCGGTGTGAATGACAACATCGAAGCTGTCACCGTCTGGGGCCGGAATGAGGAAGGCATCTTCAGAAAAATGGCAGCGGTGCCATCACGCGCGATGACGCTGCGCGAAATCCAGTCCACGATCGAAGCATTTGGTCTGGCGGCACGCGCCGCACGCGAAGCGGGGTTCGATGCGCTGCAGCTCCATGGCGCAAACGGCTACCTGCCGCATCAGTTCATGTCGCCCTACCTGAACCGTCGCACAGATGCCTACGGCGGATCGCCCGAGGCCCGCGCGCGCTTTGCGATCGAGGCCCTGGAAGCCATCATGGCCGAGTTTCCGCGTGATCGGGTGGGCCTTCGTATCTCTCCTTACACCACATTCAACGGTGCGCTTGACCCCGACCCCGAACCGGCGTTCCGCCACCTGGTGCGAGAGTTGGATGCCCGAGGCATGGGCTGGCTGGAACTGGCCGATACCAACTTCTGGAGTGGGCAGTTCGACCGCGATCGTATGCTTGCGCTGGTGAAGCCCGTGTTCCGGGGAACGCTGGTGGTCAACGGCGGTATTGACCCCGATACCGCCGAGCAGCTGATTGCATCGGGCGCGGTGGATGCGGTGGCGTTTGGGCGGCTCTGGATCGCGAACCCAGATCTACCGGAGCGGATCCGCGTGGGCGGGCCCTATACCAAGTCGATCACGCGGCGGTTTTATGGCGGCGGGCCGGATGGGTATAACGACTATCCGACGCTCGCACAGGAGAAAGCGACGAAGTCAGCCGCTTGAGTTGAAAGGCGAAGACGCCTGCGAGATTCGTGAACGCAGGCACGGCTTATGCCGCTTCCCCATCCAACTCCGGTAGCGACCATCCGCTCACCCCTTCCCGCACCCGCGTCCAGTGCACCGCCGCCTGCGGCATCAGCCACTGCAACCCGTAGCGCATGCGGGCGAGTTTCGCCTGCGCAAACCGTTTGTCAGCGCATCCCACCGCTGCCCGCGCGCTCGCTGCAAACGCCCAACCCATCATGGCCCAGGACACGCCGCGGAGGAATTCATCCGCCACACGGGACGCGCAGTCGGCATCGGCTTGCGCAGCCTCGCGAATAGCGCGCACGGCCTCACTCAGCTGAGCCATGCTGTCACGCACCATGCTCGCAAATTCGCCAAGCCCGGCCGCCTCGCAGCGCCCGGCCTCCGCCAAGGCTTCGTCCTGCCAACTGCCCAGCGTCTGTCCGCCATCCGCCAGCACTTTTCGCTGCAGAAGATCGATTGCCTGGATTTCGTTCGTGCCTTCATAAATCATGGCAATGCGACTGTCGCGAAGCGACTGCTCGATGCCGGTTTCGCGCACATAGCCGTAGCCGCCAAACACCTGTAGCGCCTCACTCGTGCCCAGGAAGCCCTGATCGGTGAGGAGCGCCTTGACCACCGGCGTGAGCAGCCCTGCGAGCGCATGCGCCTGCTGGCGTGCCTGCGCATCGGCACCCTCCGCAGCCTGATCAAGCGCGTGCGCCGCACGATACGCGATGACCCGCTGAGCTTCGGTGAGCGCCTGCCTGCGAAGCAGAATATGCCGCATGGCAGCGTGCGACGCGATGGGCGCCGCTGCCCCCGCCACCGCGCCACTGCGTCCCTGCCTGCGCTCGAACGCATAGCGAACCGCGTTCTGCGTGCTGATCTCCTGATGACCCAGCCCCTGCAACCCCACATGCAGCCGCGCTGAGTTCATCATGAGAAACATGGCTGCGAGGCCGCGGTTGGGCTCGCCCACCAGCCAGCCGGTGGCGGCCTCGTACTGCATGGCGCAGGTGGCGCTGCCGTGAATGCCCATCTTGTGTTCGAGCCCGGAGCAGTTCATGGTGTTTCGCGAGCCATCGGGCAACACTGCAGGGACGAGCGCAAGCGAAATGCCGCGCGTGCCAGCCGGCGCGTCGGGCAGACGACACAGCACCAGATGAATGATGTTGTCGGTGAGGTCATGGTCACCACCGGAGATGAAAATTTTGCTGCCGGTGATGGCAAGGGAGCCATCGGCGCGCGGCTCACCCCGCGTGCGCAGTGACCCAAGATCACTCCCCGCCTGAGGTTCAGTGAGCGCCATGGCCGCGAGCCATTCGCCGCTGACGAGTTTGGGCAGATAACGCGCCTTCAACTCAGCGCTGGCATGAGCGCGCAGCGTTTCATAGGCGCCATGCAACAGATCGGGATACATGGTCCAGCCGTGATTGCAGGCGCTCAACATTTCGCGCACCGCCGCATCGATCAGCATGGGAAGGCCTTGCCCGCCCCACTCTGGCTCGCAAGGCAGCGCGGGCCAACCCGCCTCCACGAACTGGCGGTAGGCGGCTGCAAAGCCTTCGGGCGTGCGCACCCGACCCGTTTGATCGAGCCAGCAACCCTGTGCATCGCCCACCGCATTGAGGGGCAGCAGGCGGTCGGCTGCGAAACGTGCCGCCTCCTCGAGTACGGCACCTGCGGTGACAGGGTCAAGCTCCCCCGCGCGGAACACCCAGTGACGGGGCGCTTCGAGCACCTGCTCGATGACAAACCGCATATCGGCGACCGGGGCCTGATAAGTCCAGCTCATGGGCGTGCTCCCGAGGCGCTATCGGCGTTCGACTTTGGCCGCACGCTTCTGAAGAAACGCGCGGACCCGCTCCTTGGCCGCTTCATCACCCTGGGCAATGGACGACATGAGCGACTCCACAAAGAGTCCCTCCGCGGGCGACATTTCGCCGATACGAGGCAGGGCCTGCGTGATGGCATAGTTGGACAGCGGCGCATTGCCCGCAATACGCACAGCAAGCTCGAGTGCCTTCGCAAGGCCCTCCCCGGCGGGGACGAGATAGGTGGCAAGCGAGGCCGTCAGACCTTCGTTGGCATCGAGCACCCGACCGGTGAGCATCATGTCGGTCATGAGCGCGGTACCGGTGAGCCGGGCAATGCGCACCGAGCCGCCGCCGCCGACAAAGATGCCGCGTGTGCCTTCGGGGAGCGCGTAAAACGTGCCCGCTTCCGAGACCCGAAGATGGGCGGAGGCTGCGAGCTCCAGCCCGCCGCCCACCACAGCCCCATGGAGCACTGCAATGACCGGCACCGGTCCGAACTGAATCGACTCGAAACACGCATGCCAGGCACGCGAGTGATGAATGCCCTCGGCGACTGTGCGCTCGCTCACCTCGGACAGGTCGAGACCCGCGCTGAAATGCTCGCCCTCGCCACTGAGGATCAGGACGCGCACGTCGGCTGGCAGGTTGAGAAACACGGTGTGGATCTGCCGGAGCATTTCATCACTCACCGAGTTCCGCTTGGCGGGGCGATTCAGGCGCAGATGAAAAATGGCACCGCTTCGCTCGAGTCGCACCAGATTCAGCCCGGACAAGGGACCCGAGGGAGGATCAAAGCGTTCGAGGTCAGGTCGCGGAGCGGGGGTGTGCTGAGTCATTTGAAAGCTTCCATAAAGGGGAGATCTTGATCAGAGTCGGATCACGCGCGGGTCGGCAGAGATTGCGTGGAGTGTCTCAACCTCGGCTGCCCGACGCTGCAGCACCATGCGCTGGTTGATATAGCCTTTGTCGGTGATCTCGCCCGCAGCCATGCTGGGCGGATCGGGCAACACGAGTAAGCGCCTTGGCACCTGCGATGAACCACCGCCCTGAGCCGCCAGCGCAACGAGTTTGTCATGGAGCTGCGCGATCAGCTCGGCTTCGGGCACCCCCCGGGCCGCTTCGCTCAAGAAAAGCAGTGCACCCACCTCGGCGCGATCGTGTCCAGTGATGACGACATCCTGGACGAGCGGCGCAAGCGCCGTGACGAGTGAGAGCCTCAGCGTGCCCACCGACACCCAGGTTCCCGTGGTGAGCTTGAAGTCTTCCGCCACGCGGCCATTGAACACCACCCCTGAGGCGGGATCGCTTTCGTCGAGCAGATAACCCGCATCGCCGATCCGGTAGAAGCCCTCATCATCGAACGCCTCTTGGGTGGCCGTATCGTTGCCGCGATAGCCGGGGAAAATATGCGGTCCGCGAAGACGCATCTCGAGCTTGCCCGCGCTGGGCACAAATTTGAGATCGACACCCGGCATGGGCAGTCCGATGACGCCAGGCTGATCGAGCCGCCAGTGCGCTGCCGTGTTGGCAGGCGAGGTTTCGGTTGAACCCCATGAGGTGGTCAGCCAGACCGGTTCGCTCCGCACGCCCGCGGCCACGGATTCCAGCCGCTTCCAGGTGGCCACCGGCATACCGGCGCCCGCGTAGAACACCATCCGCATTTTTTCGAAAAAACGACGGGCAAGCGCAGGGTCGGCTTCAAGCGCCGGCAGCAACATGTCGTAGCCGCGGGGCACGTTGAAGAACACCGTGGGCTGAACCTCGCGCAGATGCGCAAGGGTTCGGCCAATGAGGCCCGGCACGGGACGGCCGTCGTCGATCACCATCATGCCGCCATTTCTGAGCACGATGTTCACGTTGTGGTTGCCGCCAAACGTATGGCTCCAGGGGAGCCAGTCCAGGAGCACCGGCGGCTCAATCGCCAGAAAGCGCAGGGTCTGCGCAATCATCTGCTGATTGGCACACAGCATGCCGTGGGTGTTGATGACCACCTTCGGGTGGCCGGTGGAGCCGGAGGTGAGGAGGTATTTGGCGTGGGTGTCGGGCCCCACGGCAGCGAAGGCACGCTGCACGGTATCGGTTTCGCGGACGGCTACGAGTGAATCGAAACCGACGGCCCCCGGGAGGTCTTCCGCTCCGCGGCTCAGCACCACCGGTGCCGAACCGCCCGCGGCGCGGATGGCTGGCCCGTAGGTGGCGGCATCGGACGCATAGATCAGCCCGGGGGCGAGCTTGGCGAGGATCCCCTGAATACGGCTGAAATCACTGCCCGCCAGGCGGCAGTAGGCGCTGCTGACCGTGCAGGCGGCCCGCCCCACGTGCATCGCCGCGAGCATGAGCACCAGATGGTCGAGCGAGTTGTCGGACAGGATGACCACCGGTGCGCCCGGCGCGAGCCGCATGTCAAGGAGCGCCTGGGCGACCGAGCCCACGCGGCTACGGAGCGTGGCCCAGGTGAGCGTGGTGTAGCCGGACGACACCTCTGCACGCGACAGCCCGGCGGGCTCGGCAAAGGCATTCGCATGGGGCTTTTCCCTCGCCCACTGCTCGAGCCAGACGCCTACGGAGCCGGCCCAGGGCTTGAGCGGTTCAGGAGAACGGAGAATAAAAGCGCCCTCGCCGAGATCAATGCGCTCGACTCGGCGCGGGGCAAGCAGGGACGGGTCGGAGAAGAAATTGGACTCGGGAGATGGGCGCTGCGGCTGGCGGGCGCGTGCAGCGGGCGCGGTAGAGGAATTCAAGATCTGAGCTCCGATGTATCCATACACATCTGTATGTGTATGGAATATTCTACTCAGACTTTGGCTTACTTTCCATACACCAATGTATGGCATGATCCCAGTTATGAAAACACCCGCCACGACCCGTGTGCCGAACCGCGCCGCCTCGCCTCGAGCCTCAGTGGCAGGCGCTGCCAAACGACCGCGCCGGGAGGCTCTCACCCCGGAGGCGTGGATCGACGCCGCCACCGACGTGCTGGTCAACGAAGGCATCGACCGTGTTCGGGTCGACGTACTTGCCAAGCAGCTCCGTGTCACCCGAGGCAGCTTCTACTGGCATTTCCGCGACCGCGAAGATCTGCTGCGCCGCGTGCTACAGGCCTGGAGCGAGCGCGCCACGCTTGCGCTCACGCGCCGGCTCGCAAGCGCCAGCAGCGATCCCCGCGAGCGCCTGCGCGACATGATTTCGCTCCCCCACCGGGGCCGCGCGGCCGAGCGCGCCGCGCGCATCGAGCTCGCCATCCGGGCCTGGGCCCGCCGGGATGCGCTCGCACAGCAGGTGCTGGACGAAGCCGACCGCAGCCGGCTCGCCTATCACGAGGAAGTTTTCCGGGCCCTGGGCCTACCGCCCGCTCAGGCCCGCGCGCGCGCCTTCGTCACCTACTCAACCGAAATCGGCGAGTCTCTGCTCCATCATCACGGCGACACGCGAGCCCGTGCTGATCGCCAGCGCGAAATCGAACGCCTGGTGCTTGAGCCAGCGCTCAACCGTGCTGCAGAAATTCCTCGAGCGCCTGCGCCGAAGGCAGCACGTAGCCCGAGTGCGGCGCGCGGCTCGCCACGTGGCCGGTCAGCCGGCTGAGTTTCACCGCCA
>JALREG010000223.1 GCA_023253905.1 Burkholderiaceae bacterium | reverse complement strand
CACCGCCCGCCGAGCCGCTCCGACTGGAGGGCGGGGGGCGGGCTTGGTTGGGAGCGAGTCGGCCGAGCCGAGGAGGACGCCTGAAAGCCGGATCAGGTGGCCATATGTCTGAGCCCGCCCAAGCGGGCGAGTTTATGGCCGCCCCGGCTTTCGGGTGTTCCGACGAGGGTACCGGCGCGCACGCGCCGGCGACAGCCGTTCGAGCGACTCAGCCAAGCCCGCCCCGCGCCCGAGCGTCAAGCGCCCCCCTCAAAGGGCAGTTTGCGGCCACGTCCTCGCACACCCCTGTAGCCACGTCGCCCAGTCGCGCCCCGGATGAACCGTCCCGCATTCGCTGCAGGTACGCGCCGCCTCCGAGGAGTCATAGAAGCGCGCATAGGTCTTGGGCAGGTCCTCGACAATGCTTTGCAGCTGGATCTCAAGGCGCATGACCAGATGCCCACAGTTCGAGCAGAACCACTCGAAGGCATCGATCGTGCCTGCCGGGCGACTCCGCTCGATCACTGTACAAAGACTCCCCGCTTCGGGGCGTTGCGGCGAATGCCGGACATGCGCAGGGAGCAGAAATACGTCGCCCTCTCGCAGGTGAATCCGTTCGATCTTGCCTCGGTCAGCCACCAGCACCGACGCGGTGCCGCGAAACTGATGGAAGTATTCCTCGAAGGGATCATCATGAAAATCAGTTCGCTGATTCGGCCCACCCACGACCGTGCAGATGAGATCGGAGTCAGGCCAGATTTGCTGGTTACCGACCGGGGGCTTGAGCCGCTGGGCATGCGCCTCCAACCATCCTCCTAAACTGATGGGTGCGCCATAACGAAGCGTGTCGGCAATCCGGGCCGAGTCGGCAACGGGTTCTGTCATGGTGAGGGTCCTCTCGATAACGATCCGGGCGCGTCCGAACGACGCGGACCTCGTAACAATACCTGTAACGGGATCGCCCGATAGCGGGCCGTTCGGTAGATCGAGGCACCAATCAGCCCGACGATAGTTCGCCCACCGCGCGCTTGAGCAGCACGGCCGCCATATGCGCCCGATAGTCGGCGGGCGCGTGAAGATCGCCGTACGCACACGCCGGATCCAGCGCGAGGCCTTCGAGTGCCGCGCGATGAAAGCGCTCGCCGAGCCTCGCCTCGGCCTCCGGCCAGCGGCACGCACCCGCACCCAGCCCGGTGAGCGCGACCCGCACCGACCCCGCCAGGCGCACCACCGCCACCCCCACCAGCGCAAAGCGCGACGCAGGTTGTTCAAACTTCAGATAGCGGCCGGCGATCGGTCGCGGAAACTCAACGCCAAGAATCAATTCATCCGGCGCAAGAGCGGTCGCGAAGATCCCCTTGAAAAATTCATCGGCCGGGATTCGGGATCGTGTGGTCAACACGGTTGCGCCGCTCGCCAGCACGCCCGCCGGCCAGCAGGCAGCAGGGTCGTTATTCGCAAGCGAGCCACCCAGCGTGCCCACGGAGCGCACCTGCTGGTCGGCGATCCCGCCCGCCAGCGCCGCCAGCATTGGCCAACCTTCCATCACACCTCGGTCCGCGGCCACACTTGCATGCGGCACCATCGCCCCAATCACAAGATGATCGACCCCGGCGCGAAGCACTCGAAGTTCACCGATATCCTGCAGGTCAATCAAATGAGTGGGCGCTGCAAGACCAAGACGCATCGCCGGAAGCAGGCTCTGGCCACCTGCCAGCGGCCGCGCCTCCGGACTCGCTTTCAGGCTCTCAATCGCCGAGGCGGTTGAACTCGGTCGGCAGTAAATCGGGCCCCACAGCGGCCTATCGAGCGCGCGATTCGTATCCGGGATGCAAGGCGAAGTGAGCGGCCCACGGTCTGGGCGATCAATCGAGCCTCCTTCAACCTGACGACCCGCCGCGCGTGCTCGACGGAGAATCGGCAGGACCTCGCAGATCGCCCGAACAATGCCTTCGTAACCCGTGCAGCGGCAAAGATTGCCACTCAGGGCTTTCCGAACCGCGATCGGTTCAGGCTCCACAGCCTCGCCCACCATTGCCAGCGCGCGAATCACGAAACCGGGTGTGCAGAAGCCGCATTGCAAGGCATGGTGACGACTGAACGCCTGCTGGATGAGGTGTAGCGCATCGCCCTCGCCCCCCAGCCCTTCAATGGTCAGAACATCGCAGCCGTCACTCTGTTCGGTGAGCCGATTACAGCTCTTGATCGGCGAACCGTTCACCAGCACCGTGCACGCACCGCACTGTGCGGTATCGCAGCCCTGGTGTGTGCCAGCGAGCTGACAGCGTTCGCGCAGCGTATCGATCAGAGGCTCGGCTGTGTCCACTTCCAGAACACGCTCACGCCCATTCACCCGTAAAGCGATGATGCGGCGGTTCATGCCAGCCCCACCATCGGACCGGATCGCAGAGCCGATAGTGCCTGCCATAGCTTCGGAGCAGTGAGCGGAAATTGCAGATCAGCCTCGCCCCAGGGCGATAACGCATCGCGCGCGGCGTTCATGATCGCCGCCGGAACACCAATGCAGCCTGCCTCACCCACGCCTTTCGCACCCAGCAGATTGAACGATGTGGGGTACCCAAGGCTCTCGATGACAAGGTCGGGCATATCGGAGGCGCGGGGTACCGCATAGTCCATCAACGAGCCGGTGAGGAGCTGCCCGGTTTCGTCATACACCACGCGCTCCATCAGCGCCTGACCAACGCCCTGCGCGAAGCCGCCCAGCAGTTGCCCGTGCGCGAGCGCAGGGTGGATCAGTCGTCCTGCATCGTCGATCCACACCACCCGTTCGATGGTCAATTCGCCCGTATCCCCATCGATCACAACCTGGGCCATGACGCAGCCGCTTGCCCAGGACTCGCGCGCGGTGAATCGCGTCTCCACCGTGATAGGCAGCGCGTCGCCTGCTGCGCGACGCGCGAGCGCCTGGCGGCAGGCATCCACGATGGCGCTACCGCCGATTGCCGTGCTGCGACTGGCGAGCGCCCCCACGCCGTCGGGGCACGCCGCGGTATCGCCCAGTTGAACTTCAACTGTGGACTCATCGCAGCCCAGCGCCTCGGCCGCAATCTTTGAAAAGGCGGTCGCATGCCCCTGCCCCTGAGCCGGTGAACCACTTGCCACCGTCACCCGGCCGTTATCGTGGAGCGTGATGCGAGCGCTCTCCCACCCTTGCCCGCAGGGCTCGACATAGAGCGCAACCCCCACGCCGACACACTCGCCAGCCTGGCGCCGCAACGCCTGCTCGCGGCGGGCCCGCGGATAATCAAAGCGCTCACAGGCCCGTTCAAGCAAGGCTGCGTAGTCACCCGAATCAAGTGTTTCGCCAGTGGGCGTGGAATAGGGCAAGGCCTGGGCAGCAATCAGATTGCGCCGCCGCAATTCCACCGGGTCGAGTCGTAGCGCCCTCGCTGCCCTCTCGATCAGCACTTCGGTCAACAGCACCGCCTCCGGCCGACCGGCGCCGCGATAGATATTGACTGCCGAGGCATTCGACAGCGTAGCTTTGCCGTGAACCGACAGACCCTGAACCCGGTAGGGCCCAGGCAGGATGCGCGCTGCGTTACGAAGCGGCACCACAGATGAAAATGGCATCCAGGCACCCAGGGCGAAGTGCAGCTGCGCATCGAGCCTCTCCAACTGGCCGGCTGGTGACACCGACAATCGCCCGTGTATCGTCGATCCTCGACCGTGCATACCGGCTGTGAACTCTTCCGAACGACTCGCCACCCACCGGAGCGACCGACGCAGCCGCCATGCAGCCCAGGGCACCAGCAGATCCTCGGGCACGACCGACGCCCGCGCACCGAACGCGCCTCCTACATCGGGAGCAACCACACGAACCAGATCACGGTTGAGCCCGAGCGCACGCGCAATGTCGTCGCGTGCGCGAGAGGGCGACTGCGACGCAAGCCACACCGTAACGTGCTCCGCATGGGGTTGCACCTCGACCACCACAGCACGCGGCTCCAGCGCCATCGCAACGAGCCGGGGCGAATCAAGCGACACCGACACCGTCGCGCCAGACGCGCGCGCCGCGCCGGGCAGCTCGCTCGCGGCATAGCGATGTTGAACCTGTGTAATCGTTGGGCTTGACCCGTCACCATCGAGTACTGCGGGCTCCGGGTCCACCTCTACACCGACCCGATCAGCCGCCGCGAGGGCAAGCGCACGCGACTGCGCCACCACGATTGCCACCGGCTG
>JALREG010000132.1 GCA_023253905.1 Burkholderiaceae bacterium | reverse complement strand
AGCCACCGATCCCGGGGCCGACTGCAACTGGGTGGAGACCATGGTCTGAATCGAATCAATCACCACCACGGTCGGGCGGCTGCGCTCAATCTCATTACAGATGCGCTCAAGCTCGATCTCAGCCAGCACCGGCAGCGCCAGCTCGCCCAACCCCAGCCGACGGGCACGCAGCGCAATTTGCCCGACAGATTCCTCGCCACTCACATAGAGCGCACTCGATGCCGCACAAACATGCGCCAGGGTCTGAAGCAGGAGCGTTGATTTGCCGATTCCAGGGTCGCCGCCAATCAGCACCACAGAGCCTGTCACCAGGCCACCCCCGAGCACTCGATCGAATTCATCGCTGCCAGTGGGCAGCCGACGAACGGTTTCCAGCGGAACCGAATCAAGCCGCTGAACCGCCTGCGCCTCCACCAGCCCACGGTGACGTCCCGCTGCGGCAGGCTCGCCCACGGTTTCCACCAGCGTATTCCAGCGCTCGCACTGCGGGCACTGGCCCGCCCACTTAGGGGTACTCCCCCCGCACTCGGTGCAGAGGTAATGCGATTTAGCGCGCGCCATCATCCATCACCTGGCGGAGAACCCTTGGCGCAATTGCGCAGGTGAGCTCGTAGCCGATCGTGCCCGCACTCGCTGCAACCTCATCAACCGGCACCTGCTCGCCCCAGAGCTCAACCGGGCTACCCACAACGGCCTGCGGTACCGGCTCGAGATCGACTGCAAGCATGTCCATTGACACCCGGCCCACGGTGCGTGTGCGAACGCCGCAAACGGCAATCGGCGAGCCCGTAGGCGCATGGCGCGGGTAGCCGTCAGCATAGCCACAGGCCACGATGCCGATCGACATTGGCCGGTCTGCAACGAAGGCGGAGCCATAGCCCACCGCATCACCGGCCGCGAGTTGCTGCCGCCCGATCAGTCGGCTCTCGAATTGCATGACGGGCAGCAAATCGAGGCTGGCGGCGCTCCGGGATCCAAAAGGCGAAGCGCCGTACAACATGATGCCGGGGCGCACCCAGTCGCGATGCGCAACCGGCCAGTCGATGATTGCTGCCGAGTTGGCGAGCGAGCGCTCCCCCTCTATCCCCTGGGTTACGTAATCGAAGGTGGCGAGCGCCTGCGTCGCCCCACCGGCAAGGTCGGCATTGGCGAAATGGGTCATCAGGGTGATCCCTGCCACCGATGGCAGTGCTCGCAAGCGCTGCCAGGCAGCGCGGTAATCAGCCGTTGCGAAACCCAGCCGATTCATTCCGCTATTAAGCTTCAGGTGGATGCCGAGCCGGCTGCCTGGCGCGAGGCCGGACAGCCAGTCAATCTGCCGGGGTTCATGCACGGTGAGCGATAAGCCGATGCGGGCAGCAAGTTCGACATCGGCCTCATCGAACGCCCCCTCTAGCATCAGGATGGGCTTGGTCCAGCCGCACTCTCGCAACCGTTGAGCGCGGTCGAATTCAACCAGGGCTAATCCGTCTGCCGAATCGAGCGCAGGAAGCAGCGCCTCGAGCCCATGCCCATACGCATCGGCCTTCACGACCGCCCAGGCCCGTGCAGTGGGCGCCAACGCGCGGACGCGCCGCAAGTTGTGCCGCAGGGCAGGCAGTGAAATGATGATCCGGGCGGCTCGGGGCATGGCGATGAGCGAACGTGATTCGCTTCGCACTATAGCCTGCCGGGCGAGTCGCGGGCATACCCTCACGGAAACTGGGATATCAGCGTGCTATAAACGCGCCTTCACCGCAGGTTTGCTTTTGATCATCATCAGAGCAGACCGGTACCCGATCGCAGGTCAGCTTGCCTCCGGACTCAGAGACTCTCCGATGAAGCGCGGCTTTTACACCATCATGGCGGCACAGTTTTTCTCGTCGCTCGCCGATAATGCGCTGCTCATTGCAGCGATCGCGCTGCTTATTGAAATGCACGCGCCAGAGTGGATGAAACCGCTTCTGAAGCTTTTTTTCACTGTGTCCTACGTGGTGCTCGCGCCGTTCGTCGGCGCTTTCGCCGACTCGATGCCCAAGGGCAAGGTGATGTTCGTCACCAACCTGATCAAGGTGGTGGGATGCGCGCTGATGTTTTTTACCATTCATCCGCTCCTTGCTTATGCAGTGGTGGGTTTTGGTGCAGCGGCCTACTCGCCCGCCAAATACGGCATCCTCACCGAACTGCTGCCGCCCGAAAAGCTGGTGGCTGCCAACGGATGGATAGAAGGCACAACCGTTGGATCGATCATTCTGGGGACGGTGCTTGGCGGCGCACTGATCAGCCCCAAGATATCTGCCTTCCTGCTGGGCTTTGATGTTCCCCACATCGAAACCGGCATCGATACGCCTGCAGAAAGCGCAATCATTGTTATCGGCGTGGTCTATCTGATTGCCGCCGCGTTCAATCTGAGAATCCCCGACACCGGCGCGCGTTATCCGCGGCAAAAGCGAAACCCGATTCATCTGGTGCAGGAGTTTGCTCACTGCTGCAGGGTGCTCTGGCTGGACAAACTGGGCCAGATCTCGCTCGCTGTCACCACCTTGTTCTGGGGCGCAGGCGCAACGCTGCAGTTCATCGTGCTTGATTGGGCTAAGAGCGCTTTGGGAATGCCACTCAATCGTGCCGCCATCCTTCAGGGCGTGGTGGCGGTAGGCATCGCAGTGGGCGCTGTGGTGGCAGCGCGGGTACTCCGCCTGCGCGATTCAGTGAAGGTGTTGCCAGTGGGCGTCGCCATGGGTCTGGTGGTGCCGCTCATGACATTGGTCTCGTCCGAGGCGGCAGCTTTTCCGCTGCTCATCCTGATCGGAGGCCTGGCTGGCTTTTTCGTGGTGCCGATGAACGCGCTGCTGCAGCACCGGGGTCACGTGCTGATGAGCGCCGGGCACTCCATTGCCGTTCAGAATTTCAACGAAAACGTGAATATCCTGCTGATGCTTGGCCTCTACGCCGGCCTGATCCGGATCGGGCTGCACGTGAACACGGTCATCGTGCTGTTCGGTGGTTTTGTGGCGCTCACGATGGCGATGGTGATTCGCCTGCATCGGGCGAACCAGCGGAAGTTTGACTCGGTTGCCCTGATTGGCGAAGGGCGTCACTGAGGGTGCTTCGCGCCAGACACCAATCGGCCCATGCAAGCCGTTTATCGGCCGGGTTGCGGAGCAGATAAGCTGGGTGATAGCTCACCACGGCGGGGATGTTCAGTCCCCCGACATCGGCCTGGTGAATCCGGCCGCGCAGGCTGGCGATTGAGTCATCGGTTCCGAGCAGCGTCTGCGCGGCAAATCGTCCCATCAGAACCAGTAGCGTGGGCCTGACGAGTTCAATCTGCTCTCGCAGATGCGGAGAACAGCGCGCTACCTCGGTGGGTTCAGGGTTACGGTTTCCAGGCGGTCGGCACTTCAGCACGTTGGCGATATACACATCGCGCCCGCGATCGAGCCCCGCAGCCGCCAGCATCGCATCGAGCAGCAAGCCTGCCCGGCCGACAAACGGCTCGCCACGGCGGTCTTCTTCGGCGCCAGGCGCCTCCCCGATCAGCATCCAGCGCGCCATCTGATTGCCCGTTCCAAACACGGCATGCTGACGCGAATGGCCAAGCGGACAGGCACGGCAGGCGTCGACGCGCACGAGAAGTTCCTGCCAGCGAGCCTCAGGATCAACGACGGGCCTATCCGGCATGGTACCGGCAACGGTGTCAGTCTCAACCTGTTCGAAGGCCATCGGCCCGCCAGTCGGCGACTGTGTCCGCGGCAGCCAGGCCGGGCCGATACCCAGGGCCCGAAACGCGCGCAATCGTGTGGAATCAAGCATCAAACACGCGACGCATGACGATAGCGTCCTCGCGGGTGTTGTTGAAAGAGGGATAGTAGCGGCGACGCAGCCCGATGGGGGTAAATCCCAAAGAACGGTAAAGGCCCTGCGCCGCCGAGTTCGAAGGGCGAACCTCAAGCAGCATTGACGATAGCCCTTTCGCTTGAGCCTCCTCGAGCAGACTGAGCATGACCCAACGCCCCAGCCCCTGGCGCTGACACGATGCCGCAATGCTGAGGTTGAGCAGATGCAACTCATCGGGGATCTGCATGGATACTGAGTAGGCCAGGAGCCGCTCGCCCGACATCAGGACGCGCAGATCGTAGCCCGCGCCCAGCGAATCAAGAAAATTGCCTCGGGTCCACGGAAACGGATAGAGCTCGAGTTCGACCGCATGAACTGCGTCAATATCCTGTGGGCGCATACCCCGCAGTTGGGCACCGCCCACAGGACACACTCCCGCCCGAACGCAAAATGCCGTGCTCATGCCTGACTCGCTTGGGCCGCGCGCGCCTTGGCGGCGGCCTGCTCGGATACGTCCAGCGCAACTTTGTTTCGCACATAACGCGGCGCAACCACTTCAAGCGACGCCTTCCCTGCACGTGACAAGCCCACCCGGAGCACAGCGTCAGCCCGTAAAACCGTCGCCCCCGCGGGCCACTCGAGATGCCATCCCGCGTCGGTCGCCACCCGGGCCAACTGATCTCTGAATCCGGAGACCAGCGTGCACGCATTACCGGCGATCAGGAGCCCCGCGTCACTTTCAAGCGCGCGCCCAGGCCCCGCCATCGCCCAGATCTGATCAGGTCGACCCACTGTGCAGGACCGGGATTCGCAAGCCGTTCGAATGAAACCTTCGGAGGCGATCTCGATTTCGACCGTGGCCGCATAGACCTCATCCATGCGAGCGTCGACTGCAACCAGTACACGATACCGGCCAGGGTCGCGCCCCGCCACGGCTTGCAGCGCAAGCGCTTCAGTTGACCACACCTCGATGCAGGGCACGCTCATGGCCAGGCTGATGCCCTGCGCAACCGAGCAGGTCATCCGGAGCGCCGTGAACGGGCCAGGCCCCACCTCCGCACACAGGAGCCGCAGGGCGGCGGGCTCAACCCCATTGGCGCGAAGCAGTCCGTCAACCGTTGCCAGAAGCGCGTCGGACCGTCCCGCGGTATCGGGCTCATGCCAGCACTCAATAATCGGACGCCCCGCAGCGCCGGGGGTAGCGAGCGCGACCGAAACACCCTGCGCAGAGCAACTGAGCGCCAGCGCCGGCAATACGGCGGGAAACGAACTGAAATACGCTGTCATTTCTCTATCGGCCCCCTGTTGGGGGGCTGCGATGGCTGCGTCGCGCGCCGACCAGCACGCTGCTCGCGCAGTTGCCGCCTGAGTTGCTCTCGTTCTTCATCGGTCAGCGTGAACCGCCCGGGTTGCAGTCCCGCAGGGTCGTGCGGGGGCCAACTCCCATCCGCTCGGCGCCTGGGCCAGGAGGCTTCCGGCGGATGAGCCGATGATGCACTCCGTGCTGACCGGCCTGGGTCATGGTGGGGCGGAATCGGCGGTGCAGGCTCGGAAACACCGCCCGGTGCGCCAGCGGCGCGCATGCGCTCGCGGTGGGCCTGACGCAATTCGCGACGTAGCCGCATGCGCTCCTCTGGGTCGAGCAGGGACGGATCGCCCGGGTGGCCCGCCCAACTCGCCTGCAACAGCAATAACGCAGGCAATCCAAGCAGAATCGAGCGGCGAAGACCGCCCTCGCCGGAGCGATGGGAAGGGGACGGCGGGCGCGAATCGTCGGTCAGGCGGTCGAAGCACATCGCCGTATTTTAGGCGCGCTCGCGCCTCAGACGGTGTTGAGCGGGAGTGCCACCGTGTAACAGTCGGTAAGCGTCCAGGACGGGTGTACACGCCTGAAGGACCCGCTATCATCACCGCATGAATGCCCGAGCAAAGAAAATACTGGTGGTCGACGACGACCCACGACTGCGCGAGTTGCTGCGTCGCTACCTGGGTGAGAACCAGTTTGAAGTCGGTCTCGCCCATGATGGCCCTTCCATGTGGCGACTGATGCAGCGAGAGGCCTTCGATCTGGTGGTGCTTGACCTCATGCTGCCGGGCGAAGATGGCTTGTCCCTGCTGCGCCGCATGCGTGGCCAGAACGATCGCACGCCGGTCGTGATGCTCACCGCCAAGGGCGATGAGGTGGACCGAATCATTGGCCTCGAGGTGGGTGCCGATGACTACCTGCCCAAGCCGTTCAATCCAAGGGAACTGCTCGCGCGAATTCATGCCGTGCTCAGACGTACTCCCGCCCCCGAGCTGCCTGGCGCACCAGGCGGCGTTGATGAGGAGGTCCGTTTCGGGCCCTTCATCCTGAATCTCGGCACGCGTCAGTTGCGCCGGGATGACCAGCCCATCCCTCTGACCACCAGCGAATTCTCAGTGCTGAAAGTACTGGCTCAGCACGCCCGTCAGCCGCTTTCGCGCGACAAGCTCATGACGCTCGCACGCGGCCGCGAATACGGCGCATTCGACCGCAGCCTCGACGTCCAGGTGTCGCGGCTGCGAAGGCTCATCGAAATCGACCCGCAGCAGCCTCGTTACCTCCAGACCGTCTGGGGTGTCGGCTACGTATTCATTCCGGATGGCGACTAATCGCCTCGCCGCGGACGAAGGTTCGCCACAGGAAGGATGGCTAGACGCGCTTCGGCAAATCGCCCGCTCTGGCCTTTTCTGGCGCACCTTTGTTCTTCTAGCCGGGCTCGCGATTGCGAGTGTTATTTCGGTGTTCGCGGCCTACCGGCTACTTGAGCGGGCCCCGCCCGAGCAGCGGCTCGCCTGGGAAATCACATCAATCATCAATCTCACCCGTACTGCGCTGCTCGGCTCGGACCCCCAGCGGCGCATGCGCATGCTCGAAGAGCTGGTGCGGGAAGAGGAGGTTCGCGTACTGCCGCTCGAGCCCACAGACCGTATCGACAGCAGCAAAGTGACGCCTTCTTTACGAGCCCTTGAGTCACGGCTGCGCCTTTTGCTCAGCGAATCAACGAGCGTGGCGGCACGCGTGAACGATGAGGACGGCTTGTGGGTCTCCTTTGATCTGTCGGGTGACAGCTACTGGCTGCTGTTGCCAGCACGCCGCGCCGAGCGGCAGATCGACCCCGCGCTTGGATTCATTGCTCTGGTCGCCGCGCTGCTTGCAAGTGGCGGGGCGTTCGCAATCGCATGGTTCATCGACCGCCCCCTCGCGCAGTTGGCCCGGGCGATCAGCGCGGTCAGCCGCAGCGAATCCCCACCCAAACTCCGCGAAGACGGGCCGCCCCAACTGGCCCGCGTCAACCGGCAATTCAACCGGATGGCGCGTGACCTGGCCGACCTTGAGTACGATCGAACCCTTGCGCTCGCGGGGATCTCCCATGACCTGAGAAGCCCCCTCACCCGCCTGCGAATGGAGGTCGAACTGGCCCCTGTTGACCTCACGCAGCGCGAGGCAATGGTGGAGGATATTGGCCGGATCGATGCGATCGTCGGTCAGTTCATCGACTATGCGCGCAGCAATCAGCCACCGCGCGCGCAGCGGGTCAACGCGTCCGAACTGGTTGCCCTCCTGGTCGACCGCTATTCCAACGACGTGCGGTCTGGAAGCTTGGTCATCCAGACCCATCTCGCGCCCGGCGTGATATGGCAGGGGGATCCGATCGACCTGCAGCGTATCGTCGTCAATCTGATCGATAACGCACTCCGGCACGGCCGCCATCCTGGCGCACCCCAGGCCATCGTCGATATCGCTCTCACCCGCCCCGACAAGGTCTTGGAGATTGATATCCGTGACCGCGGTCCGGGTATCCCCGTGACTCGACACGAGGAAGCCCTCAGGCCATTCGCGAGGCTGGACGCCGCGCGCAGCGACCCTGGCGGCACCCACGCAAGCACCGGCCTTGGCCTGGCGATCGTTGCGCGGATCGTCCGGCGCTACGGCGGCAGCCTTGCGCTCGCCAATGCGGATGGGGGCGGGCTGCGAATCGGCGTCCAGCTACCCGACTGGTCCGGACGGGCCTGATCCTGCGCAAACCCAGCCGGCAGCGGTACGCTCAATAGCCTGGTTCAATCAATTGGATTTGTATTGTCAATTGGAAGGGGTAATCGCTGGCTGCTAGAGTTCGCGTCGGCTCCTCGATGGGCAACCGCCCGTCCGGCCCAACCTTCTCAATGATTCGTCCAGGAGATCGATATGCCCAGCCTCAAGGGTACTAAAACCCATCAGAACCTGAAGGACGCGTTTGCTGGTGAGAGCCAGGCGAACCGCCGCTACCTCTATTTCGCAAACAAGGCTGATGTTGAAGGCCATCCGGAAGTCGCCACGCTGTTCCGCTCCACCGCTGAAGGTGAGACTGGCCACGCGCATGGCCACCTCGACTACCTGGCCGAAGTGGGTGACCCGGCCACCGACATGCCGATCGGCCCGTCCGCGAGCAACCTCAAGGCAGCGGTCGCCGGCGAAACGCACGAGTACACCGACATGTACCCGGGCATGGCCAAGACCGCTCGCGACGAAGGCTTCGACGAGATCGCTGACTGGTTCGAGACGCTGGCCAAGGCCGAGCGTTCGCACGCGAACAAGTTTGCCAAGGCCCTCGAAGCTCTGGTCTGAGTTCCGCCCGAGGCAAGCGGGCGCGCACGTACGCGCCTGCTGCCACCGGCCAAGGGGGGAGCAGTGCTCCCCCTTTGTATTGGATGATTGATTCACTCCTCTTGATCAAGTTGGCTGTTGCCCCCAGGAGAACCCGATGACTGTTCGAGAAGGCTCCCTCGAGGCGCCCACCCGTCACCCGCTCGACTGGTTGAATCCCCAGTTTTACGATGAATCCGCCGCGCTCGCCGAAATGGAGCGCGTGTTTGATATCTGCCATGGCTGTCGGCGCTGCGTGAGCCTGTGTAACGCCTTTCCCACGTTGTTTGATCTGGTCGATGAAAGCAGCACCGGAGAGGTTGACGGCGTGGACAAGGCCGACTACTGGAAGGTGGTCGACCAGTGCTATCTGTGCGACGTCTGCTACCTCACGAAGTGCCCGTATGTGCCGCCGCACCCATGGAATCTTGATTTCCCGCATCTCATGCTGCGGGGCAAGGCGATTCAGTTCAAACAGGGAACGCCGACTCGTTTTCGTGATGTGCAGCTCGCCTCGACAGATCGTAACGGCAAGCTCGCAGGCATTCCGGTGGTGGTCAAAGTCGTTAATAGCCTGTCCAAAAACGAGACCGTGCGCGGGTTACTCGACGAGCAGCTCGGTGTGCACAAGGACGCGTGGTTGCCCGAATTTTCGGCCGATCCTTTCCGCAAAAATATTGCGCCCTCCAAACCTCATTCAGTGCGCGACGGCCAGCGCACCCCAGGTAAGGTCGCAATCTTCTCTACCTGCTATGTGAACTAT
>JALREG010000042.1 GCA_023253905.1 Burkholderiaceae bacterium | reverse complement strand
CGGCGGTGCTGTCGACCACGCGGATTTCAGTGCTCTCCGGCAACGAGACGCCAAATTCCTCCAGAACCACTCTCGGCTCGCGAACCACTCGTGCGCGGTATTCGCGGCTCTTGTACCAGGCGGGGGGAATGCCCAGAATCATTCGCGGATAGCAGGAGCACAGGGTGCACACCACCACGTGATGGACGCCGTCGCGGTTTTCAAGCACCTGTAGCGCCGGCGTATTCGCGACGTCGATACCCAGGGCTGTGATGGCCGGTTTTGGGTTGGCGAGCAGGTCGGCGCGAAACGCGGGATCGGTCCAGGCCCTGGCAACGATCCGGGCGCCCAGCGCTGGGGTACGCATTTCCTGCCTTTCGATCTGCCGCTGAATATCGGCGGCATTGAAAACGCCCGCTTCGATCAGGAGCTCGCGCATCGCCTGCTCAAGCAGGTGGAATTCGGTGATCGTGTCGTGATCTTCGATCGCAGCATGCGGGTGCGAGTGATCATGGTGATCGTGGTCGCCGTGATCATGGTCGTCGTGGTCGTGGTCGTGCGAGATGGTCATGACGGGTCTCCGGCAGCCGCACCCGAAGCGGGCGCAAGCCAGTGTTCGTAGATGTCGGCCTCTAGCGTATCGCCCGCATTCGGGTAACCACTCCAGAGGTCTGCCTGCCGAAACCGCACCCGGTAGAGCCGCTGAAGCGGTAA
Organism: Burkholderiaceae bacterium; assembly: GCA_023253905.1. Next base: position 8,114 of record JALREG010000042.1, on the reverse strand, counting down.
TCCTGGCTTGTGATAAGCGAGCGTTTCGGGGTTTCGCCAGGCGCCGGTATGGCTCACCACTTCACCCACTTTGCCCTTCAGGTAGAGCGGCGTACGGCAGTGGCCGAAGATGGTGTGATCAAGCACCCGGACAAGTGTGCCTTCAGCAAACATGATCACTGGCCTCCGGATTCCAGGCGGGCACGAAGGGCTGCCAGGCGCGCATCGATCGCTTCGTCAGTGAGCACTCGTTGCTCGACCAGCAGCTGGCGGATCGCCTTCAGCCAGCGGTGGTAATAGGGAAGCTGCTCGTAGTCGAGGCGTGAGTAGTTTTCAACAGCACGCCGCATGGCGTCGACTTTGAATGCTCCGCAACTGGGGTGCGTGAGCAGCATCAGCATGGCATCGACCCGCATTTCAAACAAGGTTCGCGGGTGCTCGTGTCGGTCGATGGGGCCGAGCTCGAGCCCGCCCAGATCATGCTGACGCCGGGCGAAATCAACCGCGGCTGGATCGGTGACAGTCATGCGCCGTTCTCCTCGAAAATCAGACAGTGTTCATCAGGTAACCGCACTGCAACGGTGTCGCCACGTTGAATGTTCAGGCCTTCGGCAGGCAGATCGGCGCTGAGCCTCACGGGTCCGGCCCCTGCGGCGGGTGCCTGAAGCAATACTTCGGCAAGCGCGCCACGATAAATCAGATCGACAACGCTTGCAGAAAATTCGCCGGTCTGGGTGTCGGCACTTGCGCGACGCACCTGGACGTGTTCGGGACGAATCGCGAGCCGAGCCTTTGCGCTCGCCCTCAATACGCGCAACGGGTCGGCCAGTTCCGCCCGCAAGCGCACGCCCATGGGCGTGTCTACGCCAGCGCTCACGCCGGCCGGATCGATCGTGACCGGCAGGAAATTGGCACGCCCCAGAAACGCCATGACGTCGGCCCGCGACGGCCGGCGGTAGAGCGCCGCGGGTGAATCGACCGCCGCGATCCGGCCCGCGAACATGACTGCCACCCGGTTTGACAGCGACAGCGCCTCTTCCTGATCATGGGTGACGATCAGCGTTGTGATGCCCAATTCGCGCTGCAGGCGCTTTAATTCCACCTGCATATCGTCGCGCAGCTTGCGATCGAGCGCGCCAAGGGGCTCATCGAGAAGCAGCACGTCGGGCTCGATCACGATCGCCCGCGCAAGCGCCACCCGCTGGCGTTGGCCGCCGGAGAGCTGAGCCGGCAGACGCGCCTCGAACCCCGACAACTCCACACGCGCAAGCGCCTCGCCCACCGCAGCCTTGATCGCCGACCGCGACTGGCCGCGCATCCGCAAACCGTAGCCAACGTTTTCAGCAACAGTCATGTGAGGAAACAACGCGTAGTCCTGAAACACCAGACCCACATTGCGCCGATAGGCGGGCAACGCATCAACCGAGCGGCCATTGAACCGCACCTCGCCCCGGTCGCCCCGCACAAAGCCCGCGAGCGCCCGCAGGGTAGTGGTCTTACCGCAACCCGACGGCCCGAGGAGCGCCACGCATTCGCCATCGGCAAGCTCCAGCGATACGCCGTTCAATACCGGATTGCCACCCAGGGCGAGGTGAAGATCATCGATCTGAACGCTTGCCACCCGGGCCCCCTTCCGATGCAACCGACAACGAGATAATCGACCAGCGGCGCTCGGCCCACACGATAACCAACGCAAGGAGCAGCGTGTAGAGCGTGGAAAAGGCAGCGGGCGTCGGATCGAAATTTTGACTGATGTAATTGAAGACCTCGATCGGCAACACGGTGAGCGCGCCGCGAACAAGAAAAATGCTGATCGGATAGTTGTCAAAACTGATCAGGAAAGCAAACAGAAACCCGCTGATAAGGCCAGGCTTCATCTGAGGGAGCGTAATGGTGAAAAACGCGATCAGCGGCCTTGCGCCCAGACTGGCCGCCGCCTCTTCAAGGGCGGGGTTGGATAACGAAAGTGAGGCCACCAGCGTTCGCACCGGATAGGCAATCACCAGCACCAGATGCCCGATGAGGAGGCTATACCAGGTGAACGAAATGCCCAGCCAGATAAAAAACTGGATGAGCGCAATGCCCAGTGCAACGATGGGAACCGCCACCGGTGAGGTCACCAGCGCACCAATCATCGCCTTGCCGGGAACCGGCAGCCGCACCAGGCACAGCGCCACCCCAACCGCCATCAGCGTGGCAATGACTCCGGCGCAGGTCGCAATCAGCAGGCTGTAGAGAACGGCTGCGCCCACGCGATGAATCTCACCGATGTGCGCATACCAGCGAAGCGACCAGCCTGCGGGAGGAAATTCGATCAGCTCGCCCGCGCCGAAGCTCACCACGGTGGTAAAAACGACTGGAAACAGGAGAAACAGCATCGCCCCCCAGCCAGCGATCGCGATGAGGCGTTCGAGCGGATGCGCGATCAACTCAGACCTGCGCACGAAACACCTTGCGGACCAGTAGCGTGAATACGACCACGATCAAAAACGTGATGAGCACCAGCGCCACCACGATCGCGGACCCAAACGGAAAGGCCAGTTGCACCAGAAACTGTTCGGCTGCTACCTGCGAAATCATGGCCGTGGCGGGCGAGCCGAGCATGAGCGGGGTGACGAACGCGCTCATGCTGAGCGCAAACGTGAGCACAACGCCGCCAAACACACCCGGCATGGCAAGCGGCCAGATCACATCCCGGATCACCCGCCAGGGCGGAGCGCCAAGGCTCGCCGCGGAATCGGACAACGATGGCGGAATTCTGAGGAGCGCGGCGAAGATCGGCAGCGTCATGAACGGAATCGCGTAGTGAACCAGCGCCACGATGGTGGCGCCTTCGCTGTAGACCATGCGCATGGGCGCATTGAGAAAACCCAGCGCAATCAGCAGCCGGTTCAACGGCCCCGCATCAGCCAATGTCACCAGCCAGCCGTAGTTGCGCACGATCAGGCTGGAGGCGAGCGAAACGAACAATGCGATCAGGAATGCGGTGCGAATGGTGCGCCCTGCTCGGACCAGGTAGAGGGCAAGCGGAAACGAGATCACCAGCGTGATCAGCGTGACCCAGCCCGAGATTCGCAATGTACGGGTAAACGCCCGTTGAACCCGGCCGCTCGAGGTGAGGCGCTCAAAGTGCTCCAGGCTCATGCCCATCCAGCCTGCACCCGCGTTGGCGGGCGTCAGGCTTTCAGCAATCATGCGCAGGAACGGAATCGCGTAGAACGCGATCAGCAGCACCGCGGCAGGACCCAGCAGGCAGGCGACGGCGAGCCCTGTGCCGGATCGTTGCCGCAGCGGCGCGACGGCTTCGGTCATAACGGTCCGATGGACGCGTCAGCCGAAGACGTTGTTCCACATTTCAGTGAGCTTCGCGCGATTCTTGGACAGAAATTTCCAGTCTGCGTAGAGGATGTTATCGCCGGGCCCCAGGAGCTCGCGGGTGCGTTCAGAGGGGTTCACGTCGCGATGCGCCGAGCGGGCGCGCAGCACGCTATCGATCTTCGACTGAAACTCCTTCGACAGGCTCATGTTCACATAGACTTCGGCCAGCTCCAGGTTCTTGGCCTTGGCTGGCATATTGAGCCCCACCACTTCGCCGTGCAGCCCCTCGCGCAGCATGGTGGCCGGCGCAATCGGTGCGCCCTTGTCGAGCAAAGGATTGATGAAGATGCCGTAGAACGGCACGAGCGGCACCTGGCCCGACTGCAGCATCTGGATTGCCTGCGGCGCACCGGTGTAGGCCACCGCGCCAGCGTCCTTCAACTTGGCCAGGTGACGCATGCCCGCTTCCAGATCGTATTGCGCATCTTTCATCGGCTTGCCAGTGGCGATCTGCGCGGCCGTGGTCACCATCCGAACCCCGCTGTTCCAGGTGATCGGCGGAACAGCGATCCGGCGGGCGTTAGACGCGTCCCACATCTCAGCCCAGGCCGCAGGGCGGGTTTTCTGTGCATTGGTGTTGTAGTAGAGGGTGTGAACGGCGTCGATCACGCCCGCAGAAAAATCTTCGGCAAGCCGAAACGCCGGCCGAAGCATCGCCATATTGGCAATGTTCTTCGCGTTATGCGGCCGGAGAAGTCCCTCTTCAGCGGCGAGGAACACGCCCGCTTCGGAGAACTGCATCAGATCAGGCGGGTTGTCGCGCTGAGTCTTCAGCATGGCCAGCATGTTGGCGGTAACCGATTGCTGCACATTCACCTTGGCACCGGTCGCCTTCTCGAATGCGGGGTGCAGTTCGTCGATCCAGAGCTTGGCAAGCAGCCCCTGATTGAGCACCACGTTAAGCTGACCCGAGGCCTTGGCCGGGCTCGCCACCCAGGGCGCTGCGAGACCCACCGCACCGGTACGCAACACGCCGCGCCGCGTCATAGAAGTGGGGGCCGGGCGGACTGAGGATGATTTCAGGTTCAAGACGGATCTCCGGTAAAGATTATGTTTTCAGATACGATCAGGTTCCGGATTCTTGCTTTGCCTGCCGACGGGAGTCAACGATGACCGCCACCGCATCACGGATGCTCGTTCCGTTACACCGACTGCTTGCAACGGGTCTGGTCCTTCTCACACCGTTTGGGGCCATTGCTCACCACGCTCACGATTACGCACCGCCTGCAACCGCCTGGCAGGCGCTCGCCTCAGGGCTGGCGCACCCATTGCTGTCAGGTCCGCACCTGGTGGCGCTACTTGCGCTCGGCACGCTGGCGGCCGCGCGAAGCCACGGCGGCGGCATGCTGCTCGCGTTTTGCGGTGGCTCGATACTGACCGCGCTGGCATTTGGTGCGGGCGCGGCCGGATGGCCAGCGCACGATCTCTGGGTGGCGGCAACCCTCGCGCTTGCAGCCGCGTGGCTCTGTCGCGAGCAGGTGGCCAGCGGATCGAACCGACTCGCGATTTTGCTGCTGGTGGGTCTCGCCGGTTCAATTCACGGGCAGATCGCCGCCGAATCGATTGAAACCAATAACACGGCGATCCTGGCAAGCTACTGGGTCGGGATCGCGATCGCGCAACTTGCACTGGGCGGCGCGGTGCTGGCAGGCGTTCGCCGGATGCGCGCCACGCGCGAAACGCTCGTCGGCAAACTCCGGCTCACTGCGGCCGCTCTGTCGGCGGGCGCAGCGTGCGGAGTGCTTTTCGCGTTCGCGTGAACGAAGCGCGGATCAGCGCTCAACGCGGGCCCGTGCCTCGACCGCCACTTCGCCAACATTGTTGGTTGACCAGAGCGCGAAGTCGCCCGCCGCATCGGGCGCATCCGCGTGGAGCGCAAAGGGCGTGATGTCAAACGTCGGTCGTTTCGCCCGGAAATCGAAGCGGGTGACGTGCGCGCCTGGCGCCACTACGGTTTCGGCAAAGCCAAGCAGCAGGCTCGCAATCAGCGGCCCGTGCACAACCAGGCCGGGATAGCCCTCCACCGAGCCCGCATAGTCGCGGTCGTAGTGAATACGGTGCCCGTTAAAGGTGGCGGCCGAGTAGCGAAACAACATCACCGGATCCGGCGTGACCGGTTGCTGGAACGCGCCGGTTTTTTCGGGCGCCGTGCCGCCTGCTCGCGCGCGCTCGGCGAGGCGCGCGAGCGCTGCGATCTCATCGGGGCCGGCATCGCCCCGATAGACCAGATCCTGCTCCTCTTCGGCGATCAACCGACCGCCAACTTCGAGCCGATGGGCCAGCGTGACGAACACCATCGTGCCACTGCGGCCTGACTTCTCGTCGGCCGACGCAATGGTGCTGGTTCGTGTGACCTGATCGCCCACCCTGAACCGGTCATGCCAGACAAGCCTGCTACCGGCCCACATCCGGCGCGGCTGCGAAGTGGGCGGCAGGAAGTCACCCGTGCGCGACGGATGACCGTCCCGACCGAGCGACGACTGCGCAGCCACCGGCGCAAACAATGTCCAGTGCCAGCCTGCGGGCAGCGACTGCCCGAGGCGAGCGCCTGACCAATCCGGACGCTCGAGCGTGGCCGCGAGCCAACGCACCAGCCGAGCATCCAGGGTTTCGGTCTCGGCGCGCGAACGGCCGATCCATGAAGCGAAATCGGCCATGAACGCGATCAGTACGAACGCGGCATGCCCAGCACGTGCTCGGCGATGTAGGACAGGATCATGTTGGTGGAGATAGGCGCCACCTGATAGAGCCGGGTTTCACGGAATTTGCGTTCAACGTCGTACTCGGCCGCAAAGCCAAATCCGCCATGCGTCTGCAGACATGCGTTGGCCGCTTCCCAGGAGGCGTCGGCCGCAAGCAGCTTGGACATGTTCGCCTCGGCTCCGCAGGGCTCGCCCGAATCGAACAGTTCGGCCGCGCGATAGCGCATCAGGCTCGCCGCCTCGACGCTGGCATACGATTTGGCAATCGGGAACTGCACGCCCTGGTTCTTGCCGATTGGCCGCTCGAACACCACCCGATCACTTGCGTAGCGGCTCGCCTTTTCGACAAACCAGTAGCCATCGCCAATGCACTCGGCCGCAATCAGGATCCGCTCGGCATTCAATCCGTCGAGAATGTACTTGAGGCCCTTGCCCTCTTCACCGATCCGGTTCTCGACCGGGATCTCGAGGTTGTCGATGAAGAGCTCGTTGGTTTCGTGATTGACCATGTTCCGGATCGGCCGAAGCTCAATGCCCTTGCCGATCGCCTCGCGCAGGTCAACCAGGAACACCGACAGACCTTCAGAGCGCTTCTTCACTTCCGTAAGCGGCGTGGTGCGCGCAAGGAGCAGCAGATAATCGGAGTGCTGCACACGTGAGGTCCAGACCTTCTGGCCGTTCACCACATAGCGGTCGCCTTTGAGCTCGGCGAAGGTTTTGAGCCGCGTGGTGTCCGAGCCGGTGGTGGGCTCGGTCACGGCCATGGACTGCATGCGAAGCTTCCCCGCCGCAATCGCCGGCAGGATGCGCTTCTTCTGGTCTTCCGAGCCATGGCGCAGCACGCACCCCATGACATACATCTGTCCGTGGCAGGCGCCGGAATTGCCGCCTGCACGATTGATTTCCTCCATGATCACCGAAGCCTCGGTGAGCGACAGCCCCGAACCACCGTATTCCTCGGGGATGAGCGCACCGAGCCAGCCGGCATCGGTCAGTGCGGTGACGAACGCCTCGGGAAAGGCTCGTGCTTCGTCAACTTCCTGCCAGTAGCGGGAGTCGAACTGCTGAACAACGGCGCGCACGCCGTCACGGATGCTCTGATGGGGATCGTTGGCTCGGCTAACCATGTGAAGACCTCTGGTGAAAAACTGTGATCAGGATTTAGGTGGCGGGCACTGCCCGACAAACCAGTCTGCGATCTGCCCGCCGGTCATGAAGGTGACGCCTTCGGTGCGCATCAGCAGATCGAGCATGCGCTCGAAATAGACAAACCGGTGGGGCGGACCCACCAGATGGGGGTGGAGTCCCAGCGCGAGTACGCGTGGCTGGCTGCGACTTTCGCGAACGAACAGCTCGAGCGTACGCTCGAGGCGCAGATAGAACTCGGGCGACGAGTGTTTTTCGACCGCGTAGATGATCGAGTCGTTCAGCTCGAGGTTGTAGGGCATGGCCATGAGCGGGCCACGCGCCGTGTGCATCCAGCTGGGGAGGTCGTCGATCACCCAGTCGAAGGTGTACTCGATGCCCGCATCCTTGAGGAGCTCGGGCGTGTCATGCGTTTGGCGCAGCCCCGGGCTCAGCCAGCCACGCGGACGATGACCCGTGAATGCCGCGATCTTGGCAAGCGAGGCCTCGATCACCTCAGCCTCGCCCCCGACGTGATTCAACGCCTTCTGGTGCATGCCATGGCCGATGAACTCCCAACCGGCATCGTGCATGGCCTGAGCCGCGCGCGGATAGGCGTCGATCACGCCGGCATTGAAGCTGGTGGAGGCGGGCAGGCCGCGTTCGACGATGGCATTGATCATGCGCGGCAACCCCGCCCGCATGCCGTAGTCGGCCCAACCAAAGTTGGGGATGTCTGGCACCGTTTCCTTGCCGTGCGGCGGGGTGAGAATGGTGCGCGGCATGGGTTGGTCGAACTGCCAGTGCTCGACGTTGACCACCAGATGCACCAGGATGCGGCCGCCCAACGGCGGTGCGATCGGCGGTCGGTCGCTGGTGAAGGCATACGGGACGCGAGGATTGGCCATGATGGACTCCGTAAGCGGCTCG
>JALREG010000030.1 GCA_023253905.1 Burkholderiaceae bacterium | reverse complement strand
TCGTCGATCTTCACGCGCGACCTGCAGGAAGCCGAACGCTTTCTGAGCGCGGGCGGCTCCGACTGCGGGATTGCCAATGTGAACCTGGGCACTTCGGGTGCAGAAATTGGTGGCGCCTTTGGCGGCGACAAACAGACCGGGGGGGGCCGCGAATCAGGCTCTGACGCCTGGAAAGCCTATATGCGCCGGACAACCAACACCATCAACTACGGCAGCACCCTGCCGCTGGCACAGGGCGTGGTCTTTGATATTGGCTCGGGCTGAGTGCTCACCCTCAGCCGATCACGTTGAGTTCCGGCAGGCGTTCGCCGCGCGCAATACGCGCATAGGAAAGTGGGCGCACGTCGATGGTTGACGGCGCCCCATCGAGCAGCCATTCGCTCAACGCGAGCCCCGCCCCCGGTGCGTGCTGCATGCCGTGACCGGAAAAGCCGCTGATCATCCAGAAATTGGTCACCTCGGGATGCGGACCGATCACCGCGTTATGGTCGAACAGGTTCATCTCATAGTAGCCGGCCCAGGCGCGTTCGATTCGCATTGCCTCGAGCGCAGGAATGCGATGGGCGAGCTGCGCCCAACGCTCCTCGTCGAGTTCGCGCCAGTCGGGTTCGAGCGGCAGATCATCGGCATCATCGATCGGGGGGCTGCCCGTAATCAGATACCGACCCTCCGGGCGCAGCCAAAACCCGGACGGATCGATCAGGAGCGGGCAGGCAGGTAAGGGCGACGGACACGACAGAACAAAAACCGTTCGGCGCCTCGCCGCCACCGGGAGTGCGAACCCTGCCATGGCGGCAAGCGCCTGCGACCAGGGGCCTGCGGCGTTGATGAAGTGATCGCATTGAATGCGCGCGCCCCCTGCAAGCTGTACGCTGGTGACCCGCCCCGCGCTGTCTGAGACTCGGCCGCTCAGGTGGAGGCCGCACACGGTATCCGCAATCAGTCGCGCGCCCTGCGCACGGGCCCTTGCGAGAAGCGCCTGATGGAGCGACGGCCCGTCGAACCAGCCCTCGCCCGAGAGCCCGAGCGAGCCCAGGGCGATACCTTCGGTGGATAGCCATGGAAAGCGTTCACCGAGATCGGCCGGCGATAGCAGCGCCACATCGGCGCCTGCTCTGCGCTGAATCGCGTGCGCCTCGCGCAGACCCGATTCATGCTCGGGCGCTGCCAGATACAGGTAGCCGGGCTCGGTGAGGCCCAGAGAAATCGCCCCAGGGGCCGCACCTTTGAGTGCGAGTGTGCGATCGGCGCTGCGCAGAAACTCGATACCGAAGGCTGACAGCGCGATGTTGACGGGCGTGGTGAACTGCTGACGGATGGAGCTTGCCGACAGGCTTGAGGACGCGCGGGCAAAGCCCGGTTCGCGTTCAACCAGCAGCACCGAGAGCGACGGATCGCGGGCCGTGAGCCAGAACGCGGCAGCCGCGCCCATGACGCCGGCGCCCGCGATCAGGATGTTGACGTGCGCGGGGAGCGCCGCGTCAGAGGGGCTTGCGGATCGCATGCGCGATCTCGCCAATGATGCCGCGGCGGAAGGCCAGTACGCAGATCACGAAGATGACGCCCTGGATGATGGTGACCCAGGCACCAAACTGGGCGAGGTAGTTCTGCATGGAGATGATGATTGCAGCGCCCACCACCGGTCCGAATAGCGTGCCCAGCCCGCCCAGCAGCGTCATGAGCACCACCTCGCCCGACATTGACCAGTGCACGTCGGTAAGCGAGGCAAGCTGAAACACCAGGGCCTTGGTGGCGCCCGCAAGACCCGACAGTGCCCCGGAAAGGATGAAGGCAAAAAGCTTGTAGCGGTCAGTGTCATAGCCCAGCGAAATCGCACGCGCCTCGTTCTCGCGAACCGCCTTCAGCACCTGGCCGAAGGGCGAGTGGATGATTCGCCAGATGAGCAGAAACCCGCCCACAAAGATGACGAACACCAGCGCATACATCGCCAGGTTGTTGGTGAGATCGAAAAGACCGAAGAGCTTGCCGCGAGGAACTGCCTGGATACCGTCTTCGCCGCCGGTAAACGGCGCCTGCAGGCAGAAGAAGAAAATCATCTGGGCAAGCGCAAGCGTAATCATGGCGAAGTAAATGCCCTGCCGGTGGATGGCGAGCAGCCCAGACACGATCGCCACCAGCGTGGCCGCAAGCGTGCCGGCAAGTATCGAGAGTTCGGGTGTCAGCCCGAGCGACTTGGCGCACCATGCCGACACATAGCCGGCCGAGCCCAGAAACATGGCGTGGCCAAACGAAAGCAGACCGCCAAAGCCAATCAGCAGATTGAATGCGCAGGCAAAGAGCGCAAAGCACATGACCTTCATCATGAAGATCGGATAGACCCAGATCGGCGCGACGAGCAGCACCACCACCATCACGAGGAAGGCGATCAGCTGTGCGCGGCTGCCGTCGGTCGCAGCGGGGGTCGGGAGTGGGGTGCTCATCGGCTTGAACCTGCTACTTCTGGGTGCCAAAGAGGCCGGCGGGCTTGACCAGCAGCACGAGGGCCATGATGATGAAGATCACCGTGTTCGACGCCTCGGGGTAAAACACCTTGGTGAGTCCCTCGATGATGCCAAGCCCGAAGCCGGTGACGATCGCGCCCATGATGGAGCCCATGCCGCCGATTACCACCACCGCGAACACCACGATGATGAGATCGGCACCCATCAGCGGATTGACCTGGTAGATGGGTGCGGCCATGACGCCGGCGAAAGCGGCCAGCGCCACACCGAAGCCGTAGGTGAGTGTGATCATGCGCGGCACGTTGATGCCGAAGGCCTGCACCAGTTGTGGGTTCTCGGTGGCTGCACGCAGATACGCGCCGAGCTTGGTGCGTTCGATGACAAACCAGGTAAGCAGGCACACCACCAGCGAGGTGGCCACCACCCAGCCGCGATAGTTGGGCAGGAACATGAAGCCCAGGTTCTGGCCGCCAGTGAGCTCGGCGGGCACGCGGTAGGGCTGGCCTGATGAGCCGAACTCATTGCGGAAAAGCCCCTGGATGATGAGGGCAAGCCCAAAGGTGAGCAGCAGCCCGTAAAGGTGGTCAAGCTTGTAGAGGCGCGCGAGCATCAGTCGCTCGATCAGCATGCCGCTCGCCCCAACAATGATGGGCGTGAGCAGCAGCGACCACCAATAGCCGATGCCGAGCTTGTTCAGCAGCAGGTAGGAGCAGAAAGCACCCAGCATGTACTGGGCGCCATGAGTGAAATTAATGATGTTGAGTAGCCCGAAGATCACCGCAAGACCCAGAGACAGCAGCGCATAGAACGAGCCGTTGATGAGCCCGATCAGGAGCTGGCCGAAGAGGGCCTGGATCGGAATTCCGAAGATTTCCATGGTGCGATCTGTCTGCAGTCGGTGATCTGCGGGCTGGCCGAATCGACCTTACTTGACGAGCGAACAGCCGCCCTGGTCCATGGGGCGGAAGGCCTCTTCAGCCGGGATGGTGGCGCGAACCTTATGGTAATCCCACGGACCTTTCGACTCCGACGGCTTCTTGACCTCGACCAGGTAGGCCGGATGGATCTTGCGACCGTCGGCACGGACCGAGCCCTTGCCAAACAGCGGGTCATCGGTGGGCAGGCGCTTCATTTCGGCGATCACCTTGGTGCCGTCATCGGTCTTGGCTGACTCGATCGCCTTCAGGTAATGCAGCACCGCCGAATAGACGCCGGCATGAACCATGGTGGGATGAATGCCGCGGTTGGCGGGCGCAAAACGCTTGGTGAATGCCCGGGTCTGGTCGTTCATGTCCCAGTAGAAGGTTTCAGTGAAGATCAGGCCCTGCGCAGTCTGGAGACCGAGCGAATGCACATCGGAAATGAACACCAGCAACCCGGCCAGGTTTTGCCCGCGCTTGACGATACCGAACTCGGCCGCCTGCTTAATCGAGTTGGTGGTGTCACCGCCCGCGTTGGCAAGGCCCACGATCTTGGCTTTCGAGGCCTGTGCCTGCAGCAGGAACGAAGAAAAGTCCTGGGTGTTCAACGGGTGCCGTACCTTGCCCAGCACCTTGCCGCCGTTTTTCTGTACAACCGCCTCGGTATCGCGCTCGAGTGCATGGCCGAAGGCGTAGTCGGCGGTGAGGAAGAACCAGCTGTCGCCGCCGGTTTTGACGATGGCGTTACCCGTGCCGTTGGCGAGCATCCAGGTGTCGTAGGCCCAGTGAATGGTGTTGGGCGAGCAGGCCTTGCCGGTGAGGTCGGAGGACGCCGCGCCCGAGACCAGGAATGCCTTGCCTTTCTTGCGCGTGACTTCATTGATCGCCAGTGCCACCGACGAGGTGGGCACATCGACGATGACATCGACCTTGTCAACGTCATACCACTGGTTGGCGATCTGCGAACCCACGTCAGGCTTGTTCTGGTGATCGGCTGAAACGATCTCGACCTTCATGCCCTTGGCGGCCGCGCCGAAGTCTTCCACCGCCATCCGTGCGGCAAGCTCGGAGCCCCGACCTGCGATGTCGGTGTAGAGGCTGGACATGTCGGACAGCACGCCGATCTTGATCACACCATCGGAAATCTGTGCCTGAGCACCGGGCCATGCAAGCGCCACTGCGGCCGCAACGACCGAGCTTTGCAGAATCTTTCGAATAGTCATGAGTTGTCTCCTTGGTATGAATGAGTGAAAAAAACGGGGCTGTCGGGATCAGACGCCCAGGTAGGTTTTGAGGGTCTCGGCGTTCGCTTCGAGCTCGCCCGCGGCGAAGGTCTCGACGACACGTCCGTGCTCGATAATGTAGAACCGGTCGGCTAGCGGTGCTGCGAAACGGAAGTTCTGCTCCACCATCACCGTGGTGAAGCCCTTGTCGCGCAGCATGCGGATGGCACGGCCAAGCGCCTGTACGATGACCGGCGCCAGACCCTCGGAGATTTCGTCAAGCAGCAGCAGATTGGCGCCTGTGCGCAGGATGCGGGCTACCGACAGCATTTGTTGCTCGCCACCCGAGAGTCGGGTACCCGGGCTTGCCCGCCGCTCTTTCAGGTTCGGAAAGAGAGCATAGATCTCATCGACCGACATGCCGCCCTGCGAGATGACCGGCGGCAGAAGAATTAGTGAAGTCCTTAATTGCTAATCCGTCTTGATTAATTTTTCAATGTGTACAACTTCTCCCTCTTTTACTAATTGAATTATGTAAAGAGCGGAACGAACCTGAGATAAATCAATATTGGTTTCCAACGAATCCGATGCTA
>JALREG010000019.1 GCA_023253905.1 Burkholderiaceae bacterium | reverse complement strand
GGATCGCGACGCACGGTGGGCAGCAGGCCATCACCAAAGCGCCACATCAGACCGAAGCGATACCAGGCGTAGTAGTAGGGAATGTGCTCGAGCAGCCAGTTGGATTCGGGGCTGACGGTGCCGTGATAGTCCTGCGGCGGGCGCGCCCACTGCGGCGAGCGCTGGAACACGGTCACCTTGGCTGCGCGGGCGGCGACGCTCCTCAGGAACTGCATGGCGCTCGCGCCAGTTCCCACCACAGCGATGCGCTGACCTTCAAGCGCAACGTCATGACGCCAGCGTGCGGAATGCCAGGCTGGCCCGGCAAACTGTTCCAGCCCCCGGATAGACGCGGTCTTGGGCTGATTCAGCTGCCCGGTGGCCGAAATCACCGCCTGGTAGCGCCGCTGCGACTCAACGCCCTTTGCATCGCGCAGGTGAACCTCCCAGACGCTCTGTGCGTCATCCCAGCGCATCTGCTCGACTCGCACGCCGAACTCGATTTTTTCGCGGATGCCAAGCTGGTCGGCTACCGTCCGCTGATAGGCCACCACCTCATCGCGCTTGGAGTAGTTGCTGGTCCAGGCCAGATTGGGCGCAAAGGAATAGGAGTAATAGTGATTGGGCGTATCGACGCCGGCTTCCGGATAGTTGTTTTCAAACCAGGTACCCCCCAGGGAGGGGTTCTTGTCGACGATATCAAAGGCAATTCCGAGCTCGCGCAGGCGCCCGGCCGCACACAGGCCGGAAAAACCGCAACCCACCACCAGCACCCGAAACCGCTCAAGCGTACCGCGCTCGGGCGGCGCGTTCCAGCGCACCTCGCGGCTTGCAAAGCCCATCTCCTCCATCGTCATGTCGGTGTATTCGCGCGGGACATTTTCGCCCACACACACGCTCATCATGCGCGCGAGCTCATCGGCAGCAAGTGGGGGCGGCAGTGACCGTCGGCCATCGGCCAGTTCATCAAGCACCTCGGCAATCGCCTCGCGGACCACCTCCTGAGCGGCCTCCGACAGCCCGCCGCTACGTTCGGCAAAAATGGAGATATCGCGCTTGGGGCGAAACGGGTCTTCCAGCCAGCGCGGATCGCGCGTGATCTGCGCAAGACACATGAGAAGCGTGGGCACCGAAGCTTCGCGCAGGGCATCGGCACGGGAGGAGGCAGACATCAAAAATTCTCCGGGGAGCTCAACAGCCCTTGGCAGGCCGACAGGAACGGGTAAATGACCGATCACCATACACCGGGACGCGCCACACGGCCGCCGGTCTCAGGCAGGATTTGAGACCCGCTCACGCGCTTGCCGCTGAAGGACAAAACGCTGAATTTTGCCGGTGGTAGTTCGCGGGAAGTCCGTCACGAATTCGACAAAGCGGGGAACCTTGTAATCAGCCATCCGAGTGCGCAGCTTCGCGATCAACACTTCAGTCTGAAGCCGCTCGCCTTCATGCAGCTGAACGAACGCAAACCCGACTTCACCGAGACGACGGTCGGGCACACCCACCACAACCGCCTGCTTCACCTCGGGCTCGGCCTGCAGCAGGCGCTCGATCTCGGCAGGGTAGGCGTTGGTGCCGCCCACGATGAACATCTCCTTCAGACGGCCGGTAATCTTGAGGTAGCCCGCGTCATCCAATGACCCGAGATCGCCACTTCTAAACCAGCCATCGGGCGATCGCACTTCGGCAGTGGCCAGGTCGTTACGGTAGTAGCCCTGCATCACCACATGGCCGCGGATCCGGATCTCCCCCACCTCGCCCACGGGCAGCGCTTGACTGCCACCCGGTTCGAACACGCCAACCTCGAAGTCGCCAATCGGTCGGCCTTTGTTGTCGCAGAGAATCTCGAGTGGATCATCGAACCCACTCGCATTGGTGACCGCTGTGGTCTCGGTCATCCCGTAAACGGCGATCAGCGCCTCAAGCCCCAGCGCCGCGCGCGCAGCCAGCGCAACGTCGGGCGTAACCGGCGCACCGCCTATCCACGCCGAGCGCAGGCTGACCGGCGACTGGCCGCGTCGCTCGACTGCATCGATACAGTCAATGAAATGCGTGGGGATGCCACCAAAGATCGACACGCGCTCGCGGTCGATCACCTCCAGCGCTTCATCGGGCTGCCAATGCGGCAAGGTGACGTTGGTGCAGCCCAGCAAAATAGCGGTAGTGCACGCAGTGATCGCCCCGGCAATGTGATAGAACGGCATGTGCCCCAGGATCACGTCGGAAGGCGTGATCCGCATCACCCGCGCGATATTGGCCGCGTTGCGAAGCACCCGATGGTCATGCACAGCCCCCTTGGGATGGCCAGTGGTTCCTGAGGTATACACAATAATCACAGGGTGTTCGACCGACACCCGGGGCAGTTGCGCTCCCTGTGCAAGGCGTGCTGCGCCCATCGCGCGGAGCCCGGCCAGGTTGAGCGTGCCAGGGGGCGCCGTATCGCCCCACAGAACAATCGAACGCAGTTGCGGCAGCCTCGCGCTCCGCCAGCCAGCGGACGGAGCGTGCGCGCTTTCTGGCACCAGTTCGCGAATGATCGCCAGAAAGTCGATATTCCAGAACCGATCCATCGCAATCAGGAGCTTTGCATCAGACTGCCGGAGGATGTACTCAACCTCTTCCTGTTTGAACCGGGTGTTGAGGGTCACGAGCACAGCACCTACCCGCACGCAAGCCATCCAGCACACCACCCACTCGGGGCAGTTGGTCATCCAGATGGCCACCTGATCGCCCCGCCCGATGCCCTGCGCAGCCAGTCCATGTGCGAGTTCATCCGCCGCGCGGTCAAATTCGGCGTAGGTGATCGAGTGCGCGGGCCCGACCAGGGCCCGACGCTCGGGGAATCGTCGGGCGCTGTCTCGTAGCGCATCATCGAATGTGAAGCGGGACCATTCCCTGGACAGATCCGCTTCGGTGACCCGGTCTTTGTGGCTACTCATCAATGACTCCCGCTACCTGCACCATGCCGGCCGCTAAGGCTTCTCGCGCAGGTGATCATGCACAAGGAGCGCCACGCCCACCCCAAGCAGCCCCACGGCAGACACGATACCCGCCACCCAGAGCAGCCCCGATTCGGCAAGGAGGCCTGCACCCAAGGGCCCAAAGAAGACGCCTGCATCGACAAATGTGCGATGCAGCGACACGCGTAGCGCCGCCGCACGCGGCGATGACGGGCGTCCCAGCAGGCTGATGGGCAGCATCCAGGCTGCGAGCCCGATTCCGAACAGCGCGCAGCCCAACACCGCCCAGGAAAAACTTCCGAAAGCCATCGCAGCAATACCCAACGAGAGCACCAGCAGAATCACCCCGAGCAGACGGACCCGCGACACCCGATCGGCCAGCCTGCCAAGCGGTAGCAGAAAGCACAGATCCACCACCTGCGGTAACGCGAGCATCATCGCCACACCAATCCGGGACAGCTCGAACTCGCGTGCGGCGCGAAGTGGCAGGATGAACTGGCCCACGGCGGCCCAGGCTACCGCGAGAACAAAGCCGCTCAGCCAGGCGAGCATCGTGAGGCGATTCAGGCTGATGAGTTCATGCCACCGGGGTGCACGAGCCGGGCTGTCCCCCTCCCCCTCAAGGCGCGCCGCAGACAGCACGGGTTCGCCAGACCCCACCACCCGAAGAAGACCAGGCAGGAGTAAGAGACCCAACAACTGGGGGGCGGACGCAAGCATTAACGCCCGCTGCCAAGGCCAGCCATCGGGCAAAACCGCCACGAGCAGCATCCCGAGCAGCATGCCAAGCATGCCACTGAACTCGACCACGTTGAGTGAGAACGCATGGCCACTCGATGCGGCAAATCGCGAGACCGTGATCAGCACACTGAGGAGAAGCGTCGCATGACCCGCGCCGTACAGTCCCCGACCCAGCACCAGCATCCAGAGTTCATGCCCGGAAAAAAGGAGAAGATTGCCGGAAGTGAGTGCGGCAGCGCCCAGCAGGATGGCCGCCCTCAGATAGCGAGAAAGAAGGAGCCCCGCTGGCAGATCGCAGAGCAACCGGGCAAAGCCGAAGGCCCCCGCCAGGACGCCAAGCGCCACATCGTCATAGCCCGTCTGCTGCGCGATATCTGGCAGCAGCACCGGGAAGGCGCCGAGCGCAAAGGTGTTGCAGAACACGAGCGCCGCCACCAGCCGGACCGGCTGCGTTACCAAGGGCGCCCTCCTGCGAGCGGTTGGCGATGAATCACTCGATCCGCACGCCCGCGCGCGCCACCACGCCGCGCCACTGTTCGATTTCGCTGCGGATGCGGTCGCGAAACTGAGTGGGCGATCCCTCAGGCGCAGGCGCCACGCCATCTTGCGCGAGCTGCTCTGCGGTTTCACGAAGCGAGAGCGTGCGACGGCTCTCGCTCACCAGGCGCGTAACGATGTCAGAAGACACGCCGGCTGGGCCAATCATGCCGTGCCAGAGCGGTACGTCATAGGCAGGTAGCCCCGACTCAGCGATCGTCGGAATCGCGGCCAGGGTGCCGAGCCGTTCGCGGGTCGTCACCGCGAGCGCGCGCAGCGCCCCCGACTGCACATGGGGAAGTGCAGTCGCGGTGCTGCTGAAAAACAGCTGCGTCTGTCCTGCCATGGTGTCAGTGAGCGCGGGGCCCGTCCCCTTGTAGGGGATGTGCGTCATCTGAAGCCCCGCCATATCGGCGAACAGCGCGCACGCGAGATGCGTGATACTGCCCTGCCCGGCCGATGCGTAATTGAGCGAGCCGGGCCGCGCCCGGGCAAGCGCCACCAGCTCGCTGAAATTTGCGACGGGAAGTGACTTAGGCACCACGACCAGCATCGGGCCTTGAGAAAACTGGATCACGGGCGTGATGTCGGTGACAGGGTCGAAACGCAGTCGATAAAGACTGGGCGTGACGGTGTAACTCGATGCGATCAATCCGAAGGTGTGCCCGTCTGGGGGTGCCTTCACCACCAGCTCGATCCCGAGCGTACTGCCCGCACCGGGTCGGTTTTCAACCACCATCGGCTGACCCAGCGCCTGGCCGAGACGTTGGGCCATGAAACGGCCAATGAAGTCAGAGCCGCCACCGGTTGCAAAGGGCACAACGAGCCTGATGGGACGGGTGGGCCAGTTCTGGGCGCGCGCGGCACCGCCCACGGCAGTAAGGGCTCCGGCAGCGAGCAGCGCGCGGCCAGCGGTTCGGCGATCGATCGAACTCATGAAGTAACGCCTCCTTCCGTTGACCTGCTGAGCGACGTCACCGGACGCCCTGGACGAATTCTCCAAAGAAGAATAATGACAATGGCGACGGTGACCAGATTCCAGCCGATTCCGTTGACAAACGCGACATCGTAGGAGCCGGTGAGATCGAACACTTTGCCAGACAGCCACCCACCCAACGCCATGCCTGCCTGCCCGCCGACCAGCACACCGCCGGTCCGAGCGCCCGCCTGTTCTGGCGGAAAGTGCTCCCGAACAATGATCGCGTAAGCCGGAATGATGCCCCCCTGAAACAGGCCGAACATGGCTGAAATCACGTACAGCGAGGCGAGGGTATCGAAGGGAAGAAAAAGCGCAAGCGCCACCGCCTGCAGCGCGGTGCCGAGGAGCAGCGTGCGCAGGCCCCCGATCTGGTCGGAAATCCAGCCCGAGGCCAGGCGGCTCAATACGCCGCATCCCAACATGAGTGACAGCATCTCGGCGCCCCTCGCAGCACCAAAGCCCAGGTCAGTGCAGTACGCCACGATATGCACCTGCGGCATGGCCATCGCCACACAGCATCCCACGGCAGCGACGAACAGCACCCACTGGGCCGCATTGACCGAAAGCCCGAACGGGCGATCAGGGGTGATACCTGAGACCCGGGCGACGGCCGATGGCGGGAGCACAACGACCCTCGGTGGGCGGTCGCGGATGAACAGACTCAGTCCCACGATGCCGAGCCCGCACACCACACCCAACCACCAGAATGTGCTGCGCCAGCCAATTGCCTCGATGCCAGCCTGAACGATGGGCGGCCAGATCGTGCCCGCGAGAAAATTTCCGCTGGCAACCACCGCCACGGCAACCCCCCTGCGTTTCTGCCACCAGAGCGCGGTGTCCGCCATGAGGGGTCCGTAGGAACTGCCGATGCCCAGAAACCCGAGCAGCACACAGTGCGCGATGACGAACACTGTCAGGCCTGGCGCTGACGCGGCAAGTCCAAACCCGGCGAGCGTTCCCGTTCCGCCCAGGGCCAGCACCCGCCACACCCCAAACCGGTCTGCCCAGCGCCCGCACAGATAGCCCCCAGCGCCCAGACCCACCATCATGGCGGTATAGGCAAAGGCCGCTTCACCGCGCCCGATACCGAAGTCACTTTGCACCGCAGGGAGCGCTACCGCGAGGACATACATGGGGGCATTGCCCAGCGTGGCGGCGATCAGGGCTACCGCCAACCGCCAGGCGGCCGCGCGCGAATCGATGAGCGAAGGATCGGCCGGCTGGTCGTGCCCCACCCGCAGCGCGGCGCCCGCCGCACGCAGCCCCTTTCGCACAAGACCCATTGGAACAGCTCTCCGAGTGGATTGACGGCCGGCCGCGGTGGGACGTTCGCGAACCCCGCGCGCAGCGGCATACCGAGCAGGCGATTATGAAGGGCCCCGTGGCCAGGGCACCGATCATCTCGTAGCTGGTGAAATCTCCGGGTTCGGATCCACAAATGTGACCCTTAACGTCGTCTGCCAGCCGCTGCGCGCCAAGGCCCCCTCCGGCGTGACAAAACGAAAGTCAAGCGCTAGCCGGTGCGCAGCCTCGTCTAGTCGCAGATGACCCGACGATTGAAGCAGGCGAACGCGATACGGCACGCCATCTGGCGCCACCGCAAGCAGCAACCTCGCCGAACCCGACTCACGCGCAAGCCTCGAGACCTCCGGGTAATAGCGTTCCTGCTCGGGTCGGTGGCGAACCACCAGCTTGGTGAAATCATGGTGCGGCAGTCGGGCAAAACGCTCACCCAAGCCGATTCGGTCCCACCACGTATCCAAAAGTCCCATGATCGACTCGCGTAAACCCAAACGTTTTGCTGGGGCAGGGTCAAAGAAGGATACTCCGTCACGCAACGCAGCTGCGTGCGGAGGTAGAGGGCTTTTCTCGTCTGCCCTGGAGCGTCTGCACTGCACCGGTTCGCCATTCCCGGCTCACCCAAACCTCTCTGGAGAAATCCCTATGAACAAACGACGCGTATTTCTGGCCACCACCGTGTGCGGGTTTGCCGGAATCAGTGTGATGACCGTAGGCCCGGTCAGTGCCCAAACCATGGTGGCCGAGACCGATCCGCAGGCCGCTGCGCTGGGTTACAAGGCCAACACCGCTCAGGTTGACCAGAAGAAGTTTGCCAAACATAACGCCGAGCAGAAGTGCGTCAACTGCCAGCTCTATCAGAGCAAAGCCGCGGATAACGGCGCATGCACGATTTTCCCTGGCAAGCTGGTCGCAGCAGCGGGTTGGTGCAGCGCCTACCAGAAGAAGGCCTGAGCGCCTTTCTCAGGGCTTCGCTATGAAGATTGTTGTGCTGCCGGGCGACGGCATCGGTCCGGAAACCATGGCGGTTGCGGTTGCGGTACTGGAGAGCGCTGCGCAGCGCTTCAACCTCGACCTTACCCTCGAGCACGATCTGGCGGGGCACGCATCGCTTGAGGTCCATGGCGCCACCGTGACTGAAGATTTGTTCGCAAAGGTCGTGGCCGCTGACGGACTCATGCTCGGCCCCATGTCCACTTATGATTTCAAGGACGAGAGCAGGGGAGAGATCAACCCCTCAAAGTTTTTTCGAAAGCGGCTCGATCTGTTCGCCAACATCCGGCCGGCTCGCACGTTTCCTGGCATTCCAACCATCAGCCGCCCGTTCGACCTGGTGGTGGTGCGCGAAAACACCGAAGGGTTTTACGCTGACCGCAACGTCGAATCCGGCAACAGCGAGCTCCTGGTCACCCCGGATGTGGCGATTTCCCTTCGTCGCATCACGCGCGCGTGCTGCGAGCGCGTCGCCCGAAGTGCGTTCGAGATCGCCATGCAGAGGCGCCGGCGTCTCACCCTGGTGCATAAGCACAATGTGCTCAAGATCACCGACGGTATTTTCCTGGACGCGTGCCACCGGGTTGGAAAAGATTTTCCCGAGGTTGAAGTCGACGACGAGATCGTCGATGCCATGATGGCGCACGTGGTCCGCGATCCGGCTCGGTTCGATGTCATCGTGACCACCAACATGTTTGGCGACATTCTGTCCGACCTGACTGCAGAGCTGTCCGGCAGCCTGGGCCTGGGGGGGTCGCTCAACGCGGGGGCGGACCACGCCATGGGTCAGGCGGCACATGGCTCGGCACCCGACATCGCGGGTCAGGATCTTGCCAACCCGTTTTCGCAGGTGGTCTCCGCAGCCATGCTGCTTGCCTGGCTGTCACAGCGAAGCGGTCATGCGCAGTACCTGCTGGCCTCGCGCGCAATCGAGACCGCCATGGAGCGATGCATTGCCGAGCAGGAGGTCACGCGCGACATCGGCGGCCGTCTGGGTACGCGCGCCGTGGGCCAAGCGCTGGTGAGGCACCTTCGCGAGGCATGACCTCGGACCCGCGCAAGCGATTTCAACAAATAGACCCGGCTTTCACCCCGTCTGGCGTGGTACGCCTCGGACGTTTGCCATTGCGCGAGGTGTTTTCCTGCATCAAACCGTTCCCAGGCGTGCGCTCGGGCGGTCTTTGCTCGGGCTGGTGCTTATCGCTGGGCAAACGTCTGTGCCCAGGCCTCGCTCACAGCCGCTTCCAGCAGTTCGCCCGCCGCGTAACGGGAAAGGCTCTCCGGACGCACGACGCCAGGTAGTAGCCGCCCGCACGGGGTCGGTGCGCCAATGACCGTACGTACCGGAATACGTTCGGCATAAATCGGTAGCGCATAGTCTTCATCGTCGTCGACAACGCCCCGGGCTCGAATTTTCGCCGATGCTTCCTCGATCTCCATCCAGACTACCGTGGTGGCTTTGATCTCTTGAGCAGAGGCGGGCCGGAGGCTTGCCGTTCGGCCCGGGAAAAACCGATCGACCATCATCGTGAGCGCACGGGCCTTCTGTTCAGAATCCTCGAGCAGACGCGCGCAGCCAAAGGCCATCACCGAGCGATAGTCAGCCGAATGGTTAAAACCACTCCGCGCAAGGACCAGGCTGTCAAAGTGGGTGACCGTGAGACACGCGCGTTCGCCGTCCGACAGGTTTCGAAGCATTCGGCTCGCGCTACTGCCGTGCCAGTAGAGGCGCGAACCCTCTCGCCAGAAAAGCGTGGGCGTACAAAAAGGTTGGCCGTCGATCACGTAGGCCACATGCGCAAGCGCCGCAGCATCCAGAAGCCCGTGCACCGTGGCGTGGTCGTAGTGACCGCGATCATGGCGGCGCCTGACGCGATTCCGGTCGCTCACCCGATACTGTTCGGTCGGTTCATCCTGCGGTTGACGGGCCCCGGCCATGGGATTCCTCTTAGAGACCATCCTTGGGTGACGATGCTATCACCACACCGCCAGCTGCCCGCGACCCGCGCCTGCCAGGCGCGCGCCTGAAACGCCACGCACACGGACGATTCGAGTGTGTAATAGTCCGGCAGCCAACCTTGCATCGGAAATCACCATGGATGAGTCTTCAGCATTGCGCGCCGAACTCGCACCAACCGGCGTGCTGCGGGCGGGGATCAACCTCAGTAACTTTCTTCTGGTGCGAGGCCGCACCGAAACAGGCGACCCGGTGGGTGTCGCTCCAGACATGGCCCGGGCGCTTGCCGAAAAACTCGGCGTGGGCGTTCGCTATGTCCCGTTCCCAAGTCCTGGCGAACTCGCCGACGCGGCGGGCCAGAATATCTGGGACGTCGGACTGATCGGGGCCGAGCCCCAACGTGCCGAGAAAATCGCCTTCAGCCCTGCCTATGTCGAAATCGCAGCAACTTTCATGGTTCGCGCCGGCTCGCCTATTCAGTCCATCGAGGACGTCGATCGTGCGGGCGTACGGATCGCGTCCACCGCTCGCGCAGCCTACGACCTGTGGCTCGAGCGCAATATCCGTCATGCTGAAGTCATCCGCGCGACCTCTATCGATACCGCCTATGAGGTGTTTGTCTCCACGAACCTCGACGCACTCGCCGGGTTGAAGCCCCGGCTGTTAAGCGATGTGAAAAAACTCCCCGGCGCACGCATCCTTGAAGGCCAATTCGCATCGGTTCAGCAGGCCATCGGCACCGGCCGGGCCCATCAGGCGGGTGCAGCCTTCATTCGGTCTTTCGTTGAGGACGCGAAACGCTCCGGGCTGGTGGCCCGCCTCATCGAAAAGCACGCCGTTCAAGGGCTTTCGGTGGCGCCCCCTGCATGACAGACGGGCCCATTGTTCGTCTATCACCCCGATTCAACACACCCACCCCTTTGGAGGGACACACATGAAAGCAACCAAGCCGCCCCTGCTCGTACGATGGGCCTTAATGGCCTGCACCTTGCTCGCCGTGTCAACGGCAGCCGCGCAAACGAAAATCGTGGTCACGAACTATGGGGTGTCTGCCAACGGCATGCCATTTGCGATCGCGCTCGAAAAGGGATTTTTCAAGCAGCAGGGTCTCAATATCACCGAGATCATCACCTCCGCTGGCGGGGGCACCACCATGCGCAACATGATGGCCGCCGGCGTCCCCTATGCGGAGATCAACCCTGGCGCTGCGATCGGAGCCATCCAGCAAGGCGTCGATCTCAAGATCATCGCCGACAATGTCCTGACCGTTGCCGAGTTTGCCTGGTTCGTCAAACCGGAATCAAAGATCCGCACCATTAAAGATCTCAAGGGCGCGAAGGTGGGCTTCAACAATCCCCGCTCCACCAGTGCCGCCTTGCTTCAGGTGCTGCTCGATCAGGCAGGGCTTCGCAAGGACGACGTTCAGATGATCCGCACCGGGGGCTTTGGCGAGAGTCTGACGGCGCTTGATATCAACACCATCGACATGACGCCGATCACCGAGCCGTTGTGGTCCCGCTACAAAGACAAGTTCCGGGCGATCGCCGTGGCCAGCGACGTGCTGCCACCCATGAGCAACGTGGTCGGTGTCGCGCTGACGAGCCAGATGAAGGAACACGATAAGTTCATCCGCGGCGTCGTGAAGGCACGCCGCATGGCAGTCGAATTCATGTCGGCAAACCCCCAGGAAGCAGGCGATATCGTCGCCCGCGCCTACAACATCGACCCGGCGCTTGCTCGCGCGGTCGTCAAGAATTTGGTCGAGTCCCGAACGCAGGGTATCCCTTATTGGGGCACCGGTCAGATTCATCTCGCCGGGCTCGAACGTACGGTCGCAGCGCAACGCTCCGTTGGCGCAATTACTGGTGAAGTCGATCTGATGAAGATCATTGACACCCGTTTCCTCGATGAAGATATCCGTGCACTGGTCCGATAGCCAACGCTCGCAGCCTGCCCTCACCAGGAGCAGCCCATGACAATGCCAGTCGCGGGCGATTCGTCGCACCTCGAACCGCACGTTACCCTGCAGGCAGTCACCCGCACCTTTGCAAGCCAGAAGTCCACGCCTGCCGTGCACGCATTGGGCCCGGTCGACCTGACCCTGCGAAAAGGCGAATTCTTTGCTGTCGTGGGGCCCTCTGGATGCGGTAAATCCACCCTGCTCGAGGTGCTCGCGGGCATCAGCCAGCCCACCAGCGGTCAGATCATCTTCGAAGGTCAGCCGGTCGCAGGTCGAGTGCCCGACGGCGTCGGTGTGGTGTTCCAGGAAGATGCCTGTTTCCCCTGGCTGAACGTCACCGACAACATCGCGCTCGGACTGCATGCCTTGCCGCTTAACGAATCGGAGCGTCGACAGCGTGTAGAGGACGCACTGGCCCTCACGGGGTTGAAAGCCTTTGCGCAGGCGTTCCCCGCGCAGCTTTCTGGCGGGATGCGGCAGCGGGTATGTATCGCTCGCACCTTGATCATGCGGCCTCGTTTGATCCTGCTCGATGAGCCGTTCGGCGCACTGGACCAGCAGACCCGGCTGCTGATGGGCGAGGAGGTGCTTCGGCTCTGGCGCCAATCGGGCGCGACGATCTTTCTGATTACGCACGCCCTCGACGAGGCAGCGATGCTCGCCGACCGAATTGGCGTGATGTCAGCACGGCCCGGCCGCCTCATTGATCTGGTGGAGACAGGCTGGCCACCGGAGCGCGACAGCCGTATCGTCGAACTACCGCAATTCGGCCAGCTGACCGCGCGTCTGTGGCGGTCGCTTCGCGGCGAATCACTGAAGTCGCTGGATTCGTCGAAGGCGACGCAGTGACCCGACTGGCTTTATTAAGGCTCCTCGCCATCTTCGCAGCCGTGGCCCTGGTTGAAGGGATGTGCCGCATCGGCTGGATTGACCGGTTCACGATGCAACCGCCGCTTCAAATCGGAATCGACCTGTGGAAGCTTCTGCTGTCGGGCAAGCACGCGGATGCGATCGGGAAGACCATGGGGAACGCGGCAATCGGCTTCGCGTTGGCGGTGTCGGTGGGGGTTCTGATCGCCGTTGCCGTTCATCGCCGACGTCTGCTTCGCGAAACACTGGAACCGTTGTTCGCCACCTATTACGCCATTCCGGTGTTGGCCTTCTATCCCCTGCTGATCATCCTTTTTGGCGTGGGCGACGGGCCCAAAATCACCATCGCTTTCATGCTTGGGGTCATCGCAGTCATCGTCAACCTGCTGAACGGCCTCGACCGGGTGCCTCCGGTGCTGATTAAAACCGCTCGCGTTGTCGGCATGGGGCCCACACAGATCGTCTGGCGTGTCACGCTGCCTTTTTCTGCCCCCTATCTGCTCACCGGCGTGAAATTTGCGCTCGCCTATTCGCTGATCGGAATCATCGGCTCTGAATTCATCATGTCCACCGATGGGATGGGTTTCGAGATTTCCTTCGCCTACAACAATTTCGATAACTCCACCATGTATCCGCTGATCCTGCTCATTTTGCTGATCTCGATCTCCCTGAATTTTGCGCTAGGCACAATCGAGAAGCAGATCCTGCAGCGACGGGGGCTTCGATGAAGCGGATCGAAACTAGCCTCTGGCAGGCCTGGCGAGGCCCGCTCATCCTTATCGTTTCAGTGTTTATCGTATGGCAGGGGCTTTATCTGCTGGCGGGCGAAATGGCCATGCGCTCGCCGCTGCAAACCTTTTCCTACCTGAGCAAGCTCCTCGCGGGCGACCGGATTTGGCCCCATATCCATGAAACGGCGAAAGCATCCGCCCTGGCAGTCATGTTCTCGGTGGTCCTGGGTCTGGCGATCGGTCTGGCGCTCGGATTTCGCAAGCTCGCAGGCGATGTTTTCGAACCCATGCTGGTCGCCGCATATTCCATCCCCAAGCTCACCCTTTATCCGATTCTGCTGCTGTCCTTCGGTCTCGGAATGTCGGCCAAGGTCGCCTTCGGCGCGCTGCACGGCATCATCCCAATTGCCCTTTTCACCATTAATGCTGTTCGCAATATCCGGCCTATCCTCATCAAGACGGGTCGCGTGCTGCGCTACTCGCCCTGGGAGATGGGCTGGCGAATTCTGATCCCCGCTGCCTTACCGGAAATCTTTACCGGAATTCGAATCGGCTTCTCGCTCACGCTGATCGGCACGCTCCTCGGTGAAATGTTTGCCTCTCAGCGCGGTCTGGGTAATCAACTCATGAAAGCGATCGGACTGCATGACGTTGATCTGATCGTCGCGATCGCATTTCTCCTCACCAGCGTTGCGGCGCTGGGTAGCGGCATTCTGCTCGCGATCGATCGTAAATTTCAGAGAAGAATGCAGACTCAGCCAGGTCAGACCCCGCAATCATTTTGATGACCGGCGACAGCGGCGACCCGCCGGTTGACGGTCTTCGCCACACTCCGGCAAGATCAGGCGGCGAGCGCACAGCAGTTATCGGTGAGGCATAGCAGTGAATCGAGAATTTCATAGGGCCTCGGGGGCGGCTATCGTTGCAACTTGCGCCGCGACCCGAACGGCCCGATGGCCTTCCTCGTCGCCAGGTCGTTACCCGCCGGCTGATTTCTCAAGCACAGTACGGCACGGCTAATGAAGCTTCTGGCCATTGCTGTCGTCGCGCACGACGCCAACGCAGCCTATTTCGATGGCGACCGCGTTCACTACGTGAAGTTCGAACGGCCGCGACAGGAAAAGCGCTTCAGTTTTCAATCTCCCCCTGACTGGTACGCCGAGACCGAGGCGGTATTTGGGATCGACGTATCCCAAGTCGACCATATCGCGGTCACGTTTGATCCGTCGGCACTTCCGGCTTCGGTGAGGCGTCATCTGTCGCCCGATGCGTTGCGACGCCTTGCATCGGGGCAGTCGCTTGCCGAACCGCTTTCACCAGAAATCTGCGCGTATCTGCGGGCGCCCTCTGCGACCTGGCTGAGCCATCACTTCTGTCATGCGCTGAGCGGCTGGATGGTCGAACCCGAGCCGATTGCGCTTCGAATCGTGATCGATGGCTTAGGCGATGGGCGACCGTGGAGTGTGTACCGCGGCAGCAAGACAATCGCAGCCGGCGACATCCGTAACGGTTCGATAGGCTGGGGGATTCGCGAGGCGGGTAAGACGCTGGGGATCAAGGCCGCGCACTTCAACGATATCGCCGGTAAGGTGATGGGGGTTCAGGCTTACGGACGTATCGACGAAGGCTATCTCGACGCGCTTCGCGAACTCGAGTTCGATCGCCTGGACGAAATCTGGTCACTACAAGGGTGGTTACGCTGGAAACACGACCCAACGATCGCCAGGCTCACGCTTCTCGACTGGGTCGCCACGGTCCACCATCGCACAGCGGAATGGTTAATCGAATTTTTCTCGAGCCATGCCTTGCCTTCTGAACCCGTTGTTTACTCTGGCGGAGTCGCGCAGAACGTCATCTGGAACTCGGCGTTGCGAAGCCGCTTTCCGAACCTCTTCATCGCGCCGCATTGTTCCGATGAAGGGCTGAGCCTCGGCGGGCTCGAATGGCTGAGGCAGCGTCATGCACTACCGCCGCTTTCCTTTGCCGCCTTCCCGTTCGCCCAAGCCGATACCGATGTGCCGGCGCCCTCGGACGACACCGTCGAGGAAGTCGCGCAATTGCTCGCGGCGGGAAAGGTGGTCGGCTGGTATCAGGGGCATGGCGAGATTGGCCCACGGGCGCTGGGTCATCGGTCCATCTTGATGGATCCCAGACTTGCCGACGGGCGCGCCAGAATTGACCGCATCAAACGGCGCGAGCCGTTTCGGCCCTATGGCGCATCGGTACTCACTGAAGACTTCGGCCGGTATTTCGAGGGCGCGTCAGATCCCTTCATGCTCTATTCATGCAAGGTGGCTGGGCAGCCGCTCCCAGCAATCCGACACATCGACGGCAGCTGCCGCGTGCAGCGCGTAGAAGGTAGCCCGCGACCGTTACGCGCGCTGCTCGAGCGATTTCGAGCCCTGACAGGCTGCAGCGTTTTGCTCAACACCAGCCTGAATGTCGCGGGTAAGCCGCTCGCCGCGCATCCAAACCATGCCATGCAGCTTTTCTCTGAGTCGCCACTCGATGCGCTCTGTGTTGGCGATACGGTTCATCGCCGCTGATCCGCTTGCATCGGGTTGATATCCGGGATCAGATTCAGGTTGAGTACCAGACGCGCCGAACAGTCTGTGCAGGAGGCACCAGTGTGCCGAAGATTGGCGTTGAAGACCACCAATCGGTTGGCGACGCTCGCAACGCGTGTCCCGTCTTCAAACAGCGTGTAGCCGTTATTGTCGTTCAAGTAATAAATCGCGGTCAGTGCATTGCGGTGCCGCGTGTCGACATGAAGGCCGTACTCCAGATGGCGCGACCGGCCCGGTGTCCGATTGAGCTTGGCCTTGATCAGCCGCATGGTCCCGAACCAGTTCAGCACCGGCGCAATGACGGGCAGAAACGGAGAGCGGTAAAGGCTGCGGTTTCGCCAGGCGTAAAAGCCATGCACGAATTGCAGGTTGTCCTCAGAATCCAGACCCGGAAAATTTCCCCGCAGGATTTCGCTTCGTTCCCATGGAAACGATTCCGACTGCACCGCCTCGAGGATCCCTTGCAGGGCCTCGGGGCTCAACAGCGCATCGATGATTCTTGGAGTCATGAGCTCGGTGAATGCCAATGGGGATTCAGGATTCAGCAGACGAGCCAGATTCGTCGCCTGTCTATGGCTTGGCCATCGGCGCCAAAGATGGCACATCGACGCCCGTTGCGGCAAGCCGGCGTGGATCTCCCCAGGCCTGGGGAGATCGCTGCCGCATGAAGGCCGCCGGGATCGTCGGACAAAAAGTGCACGGGCCGCACATCGGTTGGCCAGACTCACAACGTTGGCTATAGTCTGCGCATTCGCGCTCGCCGACCGGGGAGTCTGGCACGCCCTGGCCGACGCGCCACCATTCCGTGGCTCAAATCCCTGATGAATGCACTTGTCGATTCCGTTGCCCCTGACCTGCGCGCCGTATCGGCGTGGGCGTCGCGCTTGCGCCAGAGCGAAGGGGCTGAAGCGGCTCACCTGGCGCTGCAATCGCTCTGCGAACGCTTCCCGGCGAACGCCGCGCTGGCCACGCTTTGCGAGTGGAGCGACCCGCTCTGGTGGCACAGCTTTCAGTTCGGAGGGGTCCGGCTTGAGCGGCGCGGCCCCCAGCATTTTGATTTTGTCTGGTCGGTCGTTCAGAACCGGGAGTTCGCGCGCAGGCTCAAACAGATTCCTGGTGAACTGACCCCTGCCGCGGTGCTTGACAACCTGAACCAGGACGCGATCTCACTCCTTTCCGAGCGTCACAACATGCAGTGGGTGGTTTTTCGCGGAGAGGTTCCGATCGGTCTTTCGATGTTCGTCAATATCAATTTCAGGAACCGAACGGCAGAGCAGATCATGGGCATTCTGCCGGGGTTCGATAGTTCGTTTTTGGTGGGCGACGCGTACTGCGCGAGTCTGCTGTTCGCGTTTAACTGCCTGGGCCTGAACAAGGTTCAGGGGCTGATTTATTCGAACAACGAATCGATTGCGCTCCAGCAGGAGCGCCTGGGCTTTCGGCGCGAAGGGCTCCTGCGCAAAGCCATCTGGGACGAGGAAACCAACCAGTACAAAGATCTGGTTCAGATTGCGCTGTTACGAGAAGAGTTCGTCACGAATCGGGTTCTGCAGCGTCATATTCGCAGACAGCCACACGATCCGATTCTCGATCGTTTCAGGAGCTTTGCGCGCCCGCCCCTGAGACCAGCTCCGGGATAAAGCGCGACAGGTAGTCCAGGGTGAGGTCGTGCGAGATGATGATGCGTTCTGACGTCCCGCGGTGTAACACCGAGTGCGGATAAGGCCCCCCATCTTTGAAGGCCAGAAGTTTGCCCTGTTGCCACGTGCGGGTTTCGTCTCCGACCGTGATGCTGCAACCGGGGTCATCCTGCAGGCAAAGATGGATACGCAAAAATTCCGATGTCCATCCCCGATGCGGATGAATGATCGAGCCAGGGATCAGGCGGCTCACAAAAACATTTCGCAGGGCTCCTTGCTGTTCCAGCCCCGAAATCAAGCCCGAGACACGAGGGAGTCTGCTGCGGAACATACGAACCAGCGGCTCGATATTCATCGACAGCTGCGCCTTCGAGAGCTCGATATGCTCGCCTTGAAAGATCGATAGCGGAAATGCATCCCAGGTGTTGTCGTAGAGGCTGTCGAAGTGCGGGATCTTGTATTTCGGGTAAGGCATGAAGGGCCTGAACTTTGCAATGAAGCCCAGGATTTCCTGCCGGATCGCATCCGCCTGATTCTCGAGCTCGACGCACCACGGCACGCGATGCAGCTCCTGGTGCCAAAAGGCCGGTTCCTTCACTGCGCGCGGCGCATCGGGCAGGCGCCCACCCGACGCCAGTCCGCTCGACACTTTTTCATCAGGGTCAGTCATACAATGGGCGCGCGTGAATGTACTGTGGCCCGCTAGCTTGCCGGACGCCGCCCAGGATCGCAACCGCCTGCGGTCCACCGGGGTGGTTCACAGCGTTTCGCCAAACATCGCTAAGGAAATTGAGGTTGCCATGTCCGATGCCGGCACCCTTCCGGTCATATCGTTGAACGTGCTGAACGCGGACGAGTGCGCTCACTGGACCGACGAGGTGCTCGCGTTGAAGTCACACTGGACCGCTCGCGACCCGGATCTGCCGTTTTTCACGCTGGGACTTGCAGCCTACTGTGACGCTTCGCTCGAAGAGGCCCATCCGCCTTATCGGGTCGAGTCATATCGTCAATGGAACAATCGGCTCCTCGTCAAACACTTCGGCAGCTTGCTTGAGCAGTGCTGCCAGGCGCTCGCGTCGGCGACCGGGGTACCCGCCGAATGCCCTGGGGGCGACTCCGCAATTCCCGGGTTTCACATCCACCTGCCTCATCCGGTATTCGCCAATGACATTGCCAGCCAGCATGTCGATCTACAGTTTCAACGCGTTTTTAAGGAGCCTGATCCCGATCCGAGCGACGTTCTAACCTTTACGCTCCCGATCTCGATGCCCACCGGCGCTGCGCTTCGGATTTGGCATTCAGCGCACTCGCCTTCGGTGTATCCCTACCAAGTCGGGAAAATGATGATTCACAGCGGGCTGAGTCTGCATCAAGCGATCATCAACCCGCATGGCGAGCCGGTTCCCCGGATCATGCTGCAGGGGCACGGATTACGCCGTGAAGCAAAGTGGAACTTGTATTGGTGATGGGCGCTGTCAGGCCTGAAATTGCCTGAGCGGCTGACGCGGCCACTCGCGATACGCGTCTAGCCTCGGGTCATGACGACGGCGCACATGCCTTTGGATGGTGGAGTTAAGCAGAAATTCCTCGCGCAGCATCGAAAAAGCAATCAGGTCTTCGTAGCGTTCACCCGACTCAGCCCAGAGCTCCTGTCTCAAGCGCGCCTCCTCTGTAAAGCCGAGGCGGCTTTGCAACCGGGCCGCGTGGGGGTTTGAGGTCAGCACGCGGCTTTGCACCTTGTTCATACCGAGGCAGTTAAAAGCGAACATCAGACTTGCGCAGTAAGCATCTGCCACTGACATCGAACGGTCGTGCCCTGGCAGTATGCCCATGATCAGCTCTGCGATTCGATGTCGGAAGTTGATGTTCACAATCATCGCGAGACCTATCGGGACACCCTCTCGGTAAACGACCCAGTGGATGGCGTTGCTCTCAGGAATGAGGCTTTGCTCGTCGACGGTCAGCTTCTCGAGCAGGTCTTTCGGCGTGAACGCTTCCGGTAGTTGTTTGAGCTTCGACGAAAAGTCTCGGTCGAGGGCGACTGTCCAGGCAAAGTCGAAATGCTCCGACGTTTGCCGCTCGAGCGTGACGCCGCCAAATACAACCGGCTGCCACCAGCTTTCATCATGCCAATCAAACAGTTCTGCGATGGCTGCATGATTGGGATGATGTCGTACGAGCGAGGTGAGCGCTTCCCGCGCTGCCCTCAGTCCCCTCTGGCTACGTAGTTGGCGGAGCCAGCCAACGAGTTCAATCGGGTCTGGCGCCTGGCGGGTTGTGATGGAAAGCGTCACGACTCGGCGGGCGGCGCAGGTTTGAGCACGGTTTCAGGCGAAAGCCCGGCAACCGTCTCCCGCAACAGCGCCCGATCCAGCCGGCGTCCAACTTCGTCGCGCGCGAGCTTCAGCATGTCAGCGCGCATCATGAGCCGCTCCAATTCCGAATCGACAAATGCCAGATATCGGAGATGACCCTTGGCTTCTTCGCTCAGGGTGTCGAGCTCATAGGCAAGGCCGTTGATTTTGATGATCGGCATGGTGTCGCGTGCAGGCTCTTGAACTGAGGCCCCATAGTATAGACAGCTCTAAACCGACCACCCCCAGCCAGTCGATGGCGGGGGCAGCGCCCTGGGCGAAGTCCTTTCAGGCGCGAAACGCGAGCCTTGACACTGGGATACGACCGGCTTACGGTGGTCAGACACGCTTCATCGGTCGTACCTCCGGGGTCAACGCTTTGGTCACCACGAGAAAAATCCGCCTGAGCCCCAGCATCATTTCGATCTTCCTGGTCCTGATGGTGCCCGCGTTTATCGCGCTAATCATGTTCGTTTATCTGTTCAACGAACGAACCGCGACCACGACATCCAGAAGCCTGATCGAACGTTTCAAGCTGGAAGTTGTGCTCAGCGTGAGCGATCTCATCAACCCGATGCGCCTCCTGGTCAATTCAGCGGCGGCCCTTGGTAGTGCTCACCCGCATTTTTTCAGCTCCGACGGAGCGTGGGACTACCTCAAGGCACTGGTCAGTCCGCAGCCGTCCAGCCAGTCAGCCTACGTCGGTTTACAGGACGGCTCGTTTCGCCAGGTTCGTCGCGTAAGCGCCGGCGGCAAAATCCAGGGTACCGCCATCACCGAGGAGATGCGTTTCGGGTTTCGCTCGATTTCCGGAGAGCGGGCAACCGAAAATTATGTCTTTGTTGACGATGCTGGCAGGCGTCTGGCGCAGTCGAGCGCGCCCACCGACTACGATCCGCGCAAACGACCCTGGTATGTCGAGGCGGCTGCGAAAAAGAAAGTCATTCTGACCGACCCCTACATTTTTTCAACAACCGGGCTCCCCGGACTCACGATTGCGGCGCCTTTTTATACCGGTGAAAAACTGGCAGGTGTAGTCGCCACCGACATATCGCTCGAAACCATTTCCGGCTTTCTTGCGGGTCAGTCCGTGAGCGAGCGCTCCGTTAGTGTCATCTACGACGCATCCGGTTCGGTGATTGCAAGCTCGATTGCGCAGGACAACTTCAGAAAGGTCAACAACCGTATCGAGCTTAACAGCCTGGCTACGCTATCAACCAACCTTCCGGCACTCGCCATCGCCATGCGGGTCGATAAAGACGACCCGCTGCTGGTGTTCCACCATCCCGAGAACGGCAAAGAGTACGTTGCTGTGTTTTCGCCCACGCCCGCGGAATTCGGGAAGGCCTGGACCATTCTGTCGGTGACGCCGATGGAGGATTTTACGAGGGAGTTCAGCCGAACCAACCAGATCATTTTCTACTTCGGTCTGTTCCTGATTTTTGCGCAGATTGTTCTCATCTACATCTATGCCAGAAAAATTGCCCGTCCACTGGAAGAGGTCACGAACTCGATACAGAACCTGATCGAGTTCAAGCCACTGTCACCCACCCAGATCAACAGCCGGATTCACGAACTGGCCTCGCTGTCCGGCGCGGTCAAGAAACTCGCCGCCACAATCACCGCCTTCACCTCATACATTCCCCGCGACCTGGTCAATGACCTGCTGAGCACAGGCAAGCCAATCGAAATCGGCGGAGAGAGCCGTTACCTCACCATCCTCTTTACCGATCTGAGAGATTTTTCAACGCTCTCGGAGTCCACGCCGTCACGCGATCTGCTGCGCCGTGTCTCGTCCTACTTTGAACTGATGACGCTTGCGATCAAAGAAGAAAATGGCACGGTCGACAAGTTCATTGGCGACGCTGTAATGGCTTTCTGGGGCGCGCCATTACTTGACGAGCGTCATGCCTATCACGCCTGCGTCGCGGCCATCAAATCACAGCGCCGCATGGAGCACCTCAACGCAAAGCTCGCGGCAGAAGGTAAGCCGCCACTCTACGTGAGGATCGGTATTCACTCCGATGCGGTGCTGGTGGGCAATATTGGTTCTGCGGAGCGGCTCAGTTACACCGTCATGGGCGATGGGGTCAACATTGCCTCGCGCCTTGAGGGCGTCAACAAGGAGTACGGCACCCAGATTTGCGTGAGTCATTCCGTGTTCAAGGAGGCTGGCGAGCGGCTGTGGCTGCGCCCGATCGACCAGATCACCGTAAAGGGGCGCAAAGGTGAGCTCATCATCTACGAAGTGCTGGGCACTCGCGACGGCAGTGTCGAGACACAGGCAAGCGAATTACAGCAGCGCATATGCACGCTGTCGGAGAAGGCCTTCACGCTGTTCGTAAACCGACAGTTCAACGAGTCGATCGCCGTCTATTCGCAAGTGCTCGAGCTCACTGAGGATCCAGTTGCCCGGGTCATGATCCGCAAATGTGAGCAGCTCGCCCGGTCCTCGCCCGAGGCTTAGGTCGGTTCGCGCCAGGGCCGGCCGCCAACAGGAAACGGGCTGATGACGGCGAGCCGGTTACACGCTCCTCGCCTTGCGGACTTTTCGGATTAAAGCGATCTGCTCCCGAATCACCCGCCGGACGCCCAGGGCGTCTGCCGCATCAGAGGAAAACCGAACACCCGACGAGAGGAATCTCAACCGGCCCTCCTCTGAAAGCAGGCTGCTTGCCAGCTCGGGATGGGGTTTGCGCCATTCCCTCGCGAGCGACCGCGTCAACTCGATGCCGGGAAACGCGAGAGCGCTGGCAAGTACGTCGGCTTCGGTCACCATAACGGCCATCTCCGCACGCGAGCCTGCCGCCTTGGCTGTCAACCCACTCCGACTCCACCGGTCGTGAACCTGCGGCACCCCCGTGGGGTCGGTCAGTAGAACAAGGTCACAGATAAGTGCCCAGTCCGACTCCGACAGACCGATTCGCCGAGCGTGTGGCGTAAAGCGGGCGAGACTTATCTGCTCGATTTCCTGCGGTCCACGGTTACACCGTCCGGGGTGATGAAAATCATGGACTGTCATCGTAAGCAGGCAGATCGTCTCGAAGCGCGTGAGGCCTCTGACGGGGGTGCCCAGAAGACTTCGCCTTGCCTTGATGAGGCTCGCCATACTCACAAGCGTGTCGGCGACATGAAGCCGGTTGTGATAGGCGGGCTCTCCGACCCGACGCGCACGGGCGCGTTCGGAAGACTCCACCGCTTCGGCGCAATCGATTAACACGCGCGGGATCTCTATGCGACAAGCCTTCGCCGCCGGCGCATCCAACCAGGTGACCACGCCCCGCATGACGGCAGCCAGCCCAGGCCAGTTGTCGGGCCAACGGCTTCGCAACTGTCGGTAAGCCTCCACCGCATCAGCAAGTCCGGGCGTCATGTTGGGCCTGCGGGCCAGTTCAGGGGGTGCAGCCGTCAACTTCACGCAACCGCTCGGCGGCGATCCGGTTGCACGGCGGAGTCAGCGCGGCGCCCGGGTCGAATCCGCCACATCAGCCACAGCACAATGGCAAGGTTCACCAGGTTCCATGCAATACCGTTGAAAAACGCTGCATCGTATGAACCCGTCAGGTCGAATACCTGCCCAGAAAGCCAGGCGCCCAACGCCATCCCGACCTGAC
This sequence comes from Burkholderiaceae bacterium, assembly GCA_023253905.1. The sequence goes on along the minus strand of JALREG010000019.1, from coordinate 3,261 downwards.
CGCCCACCATCACGCCGCCGGTTCTTGCGCCGACCTGTTCGGGCGGGAAATATTCTCGGACGATGATCGCGTACGCCGGGAAGATTCCCCCTTGAAACAATCCAAACATCGCCGAGATCACATAGAGCGAACCCAGGCCGTCGAAAGGAAGAAACAGCGCAAGGGCCACAGCCTGTAGCGCCGAGCCCAGAAGCAACGTGCGCATCCCGCCAATCTGATCTGAGATCCAACCCGAAGCAAGCCGACTGACGACCCCAAACCCCAGCATCAGCGACAGCATTTCTGCGCCGCGCGCGGCGCCGAATCCCAAGTCGGCGCAATAGGCAACGATATGTACCTGCGGCATCGCCATGGCCACGCAGCAACAGACCGCTGCGAAAAAGAGCAGCCACTGCGCCCCGAGCGCGGACAAACCGAATGGACGATCGGAGCTGAGCCCAGATGCGGCAGCGGTCGCACCATCTGGTCCGCCAGGGTGGGCGATTGCGGGGGGCCGTTGCCGCATGCAAAGGCTCAACCCCACCATACCGAGGCCGCAGATAACACCCATCGACGAAAAGGTTGCTCGCCAGCCGAAGGCTTCGATTCCTGCCTGAACTACGGGCGGCCAGAGGGTACCCGCCAGAAAATTTCCACTCGCGACCACGGCCACCGCGACCCCCCGGCGACGTTGCCACCACAGCCCGGTATCTGCAATCAGCGGAGCAAAGGAACTGCCCATTCCGAGAAACCCCAGCAGCACACAGTGCGCCAGCGCAAAAACCACCAACCCAGGCGCGACCGCCGACAGAAGAAACCCCGCCAGCGTACCCACCCCGCCCAGCGCGAGTATCCAGGCCATCCCCCATCGGTCTGCCCACCGCCCGCAGAGGTAACCGCCGGCACCGAGGCCAATCATCGTGACTGTGTAGGCGAGCGCAGCGTCGCCCCGGCCGATGCCGAAATCACGCTGAACTTCGGGCAAGACCACCGGGAGTACATACATTGGGGCACTGCCCAACGTGGCAGCGAGCAGCGCAGCGGCCAGCCGCCAGGCGGCAAAGCGCGAGTCGATTAACGACGGGTCGGCCCGCATGCTGTAGCGACGGTGCGCCGCACCGCGTTGCAACGCTTCAGACGCTCCAGATGGCTTGGTTGAGGTCATGCCGGATTATGACTGGTCGCCGCCAACGCGTGGGGTCATCGATACGGTCTCCGTTCCGGCGGATCTGTCGCCCCCAGCCGCCCCGTCACAATCATCGGGTCCCGTTATCCCGCTCGATTGTGCGGTCGAGGCTATCCAGAATAGAGTCTCAATGATTCCCTCCAAACCTGTAGAGGTGCCCGATGAACCAATCCCGCTCCCAGATACTTGCGGACAATGAAACTGCCAGTGATCGCTACCCCTCGGGCGGCGCGCTGACCCAGACCGAGATCGATCAGCGCGTCTACGATCTGTATGACGAGTACTGTCACGGCCGGATCGACCGGCGCACTTTTTTATCGCTCGCAGCCGCGGTCACAGTCGGCGGTCTTGCGATGGCTCAGGCGTTGCTGCCGCGTTATGCCCAGGCACAGACGATCTCGTTCACGGACTCCCGGATCAAGGCGAACTACGTCAACTACCCGTCGCCCGGCGGCAATTCCGGCCAGATGCGGGGCTATCTGGTCCAGCCTTCTGGCAATGGGCCTTTCCCAGCGGTTCTGGTCATTCACGAAAACCGCGGCCTTAATCCCTACATCGAAGACGTGGCCCGCCGTTTGGCGGTCGAAGGCTTCCTCGCGCTCGCTCCGGATGGTCTGTTCCCGGCGGGGGGCTACCCGGGCAATGATGATGACGGCCGGGACCTGCAGGCGAAGCTCGACCAGGTCAAGCTTCGCACCGATATGCTGAACGGCGCGCGCTGGCTCAAGGCGCACGCTTCCTGCAATGGCAAGCTCGGCGTCACCGGCTTCTGCTGGGGGGGCGGGGCAACCAACCATCTCGCGGTGGAGTTGGGCGCGGATCTTCAGGCCGGCGTGCCCTATTACGGGCCGGCCGCACCGACCGCCGAAGTACCGCGAATCCGCGCGGCCCTTCTGGTTCACTATGCCGCCAATGATCCCCGGATCAACTCGATGCGCGAAGCCTTCGAACACGCCAAGACCCAGGCAAGCGTGCGTTTCGAGTCGCACGTCTATCCTGGCACGCAGCACGGCTTTCACAACAACTCCACCCCTCGCTACGATGAGGCCGCGGCCAAGCTGTCGTGGGAACGCACACTCGCCCACTTTCGCAGGCATCTCGTCTGAGACGTGGGTAATAGACGCGGCGCGCTTTCATCATGGCGTGATCACCAGCTTCCCTAAATGCGAGTTGGATCGCATGCACTGATACGCCTCGGCAGCCTGTTCAAGCGAAAACGCTTTATCAACGGGCCAGCGCAGCCGGCCTCCTGCCGCATCCGGCAACACCTCCGCGCTCGCAGCCGAAGCGATTGCTGCGATTTCGTCGAGCGATCGTGTCCTGAAGGTCACCCCGATGAGGGTCAGCCTGCGCAGGGCGAGCAAGTCAAAATCAAGCTGCGCCCGCGCGCCCCCCATCCGGCCGACGCAGACGATGCGCCCTCGCAGAGCCGCTGCACGAAGATGAACATCCAGCGTGGCCCCCCCCACCATATCGATGATCACATCGGACCCACGACCTTCCGTGGCCGCCATGACCGCCTCCACCGTATCCTGTCTGCTGGTGTCGATGCTGATGTCGGGTGCCAGAGATGCAGCGGCCAGCGCGGCAAGCTTGCGCTCCGATGAAGACGTTCCCATGACCGGGTGCGCGCCTTTGAGCCGGGCAATCTGCGTAGCAATGATCCCAACCCCCGAGCTTGCCGCCTGAACCAGGACCGACTCACCCGACTTGAGGCCTGCACGGTTGATTAGCGCATCGTAGGCGGTCATTAGCGCCACTGGCGCTGTGGCGGCCTGCGTCCAGGCCATCGTGCGGGGCACACGCATGACCAGTCGATGATGAATCTTGGCGAATTCTGCGAAGGCGCCCTGGCCCATTGCCATCACGCGATCGCCTTCGGAAAACCCGGTCACACCGCGACCGATATCGACCACTTCACCGGCAAATTCGACGCCAGGGATCGCATGGCCCAGCGCAGCACCCGCCGTTCGAAAGTGGCCGACATTCATCGCAAGGTCGGCCCGGTTCAGTCCCGCCGCGTGAACCCGAACGAGAAGTTCGCCCTCAGCCAGGCTCGGCTGCGGCACGGTTCTGCACGCGATGCGCTTGACGCC
>JALREG010000426.1 GCA_023253905.1 Burkholderiaceae bacterium | reverse complement strand
ATGGCGCTGCTCCTTGCGCTCATCCTGCTCAATGTGGTCACGCGCTACTCTGGCTCGTCGATCTATTGGGTCGATGAATCCGCGGTGTTCTCGGTGGTGTGGCTTGCCTTCATTGGCGGCTCGGCCATGACCCGGCTTCGCCTCGACTTCGCAATGTCCATGCTCACCGACAAGCTCTCGCGCACCTGGGCGCGCAGGGCCAAGGTGGCTGCAGGGCTCTTTGTGGTGGGGTTTGCCGTTGCGTTGGCTGCCATGTGTGTGCTCTGGCTTGATCCGCTCGGAATCGCCCAGGCCGGGTTTGATCCAAAAAAATTTGCGGCTGCATCGTTTAATTTCATCTACACAGAGCGTACCCAGACACTCAACTGGCCGACCTGGGTTCTCTACCTCATCGTTCCCATCTTCTCGGTCACCCTGTTCTTTCACGCGCTTGCCAATGTGCTGGAAGACCTGCGCCTCGCCACGGTGGCGCGCTTTCCCTCGTTTAAGCTCGGCAACTCGCAGGGCATCAACTGATGCTGACGCTGGCGGCCTTCACGCTGGTGCTCCTGGTGGGCGTGCCGATCGGCCTCTGCCTGTGCCTGGGCGCCATCGTCTATATCGCGGACTCAGGCAATCCGCTGCTCTTCAATAACTACCCGCTACAGCTGTTCGGTGGCGTCGATAGCTATGGTCTGATCGCCATTCCGCTCTTCATCCTGATCGGCGAGATCATGAACGCCGGAGGCATCACCCAGAGAATCGTCCAAATGGCGATGGCGTTTGTGGGCTCACTCAGGGCGGGTCTGGCCTATGTAAACGTGCTCGCAAACATGATGGTCGCCTCCATCCTTGGGTCCGCCACTGCCCAGGTCGCCATCATGTCTCAGATCATGGTTCCCGAGATGGAGCGTAAGGGTTACGACAAAACTTTCGCGGCGGGTCTTACCGCCTTCAGTGGCATGCTGGGACCCATCATTCCGCCCTCTGTGATGTTTGTGGTCTATAGCACGCTGGCCCAGGTGGCGGTGAGCGATATGCTGGTGGCCGGCATTGTGCCCGGCGTGATTCTCACCGTGTTGTTCTGCGTGATCATCGCCATCCTCGGGGCCATACATGGATTCCCAGCGGGTGAGCGTCGCACCTGGCGCGAGCGTGGCCGCACCATTGTCGAGGCTGCCCCCACCTTGCTGATCCCTGTCGTGATTGTTGGGTCCATTCTTGGTGGCGTGGCCAATGCCACCGAGTCGGCGGCGGTCGGCGCGGTGGTCGCGGCGCTGGTCGGACGCTTCTTCACGCGAGAGTTCAGGTTCGCGCGGCTTCCCGAGATGCTGCTTCGCGCGGGCGTCTATTCGGCCATTGTGCTGTTTCTCGTGGCTGCTGCGTCGGTGTTCTCCTGGGTGCTGGTGTACGGCAAGATTCCCCAGGCGCTGGCCGCATCGGTGCAGCAGATCGCCAAAGACCCCACCACTTTTCTTCTCCTCGTGAGTCTCGCGCTCCTCATCATCGGCACGGTGATCGACGGGGTACCCGGCCTCATCATGACCGTTCCCATCCTGCTGCCCATTGCCACCGAGGTCTATGGAATCGACCCGCGTCATTTCGGCGTGGTCGTGGTGGTCAATCTGGTGTTGGGTCTGCTGTCGCCGCCGGTCGGGCTCTGCTTCTTTGTGGCGGCCGCTGTCACGGGCGCGAACCCCGGCCGCATGTTTGTAGTCACCGCGCCCTTTTTTGCGGTCGCCTGCGTCGTGCTGCTTCTGCTTTGCCTGTATCCGTCGCTTTCACTTGTGCTTCTCAAGTAAATCACCGTTCACCTGGAGGTTTTCATGTCCATTTCTCGTCGTGATGTACTGATCGCTGGCTCCGCCGCTTCGGTGGGCTTTCCCGCCATCTCGGTCGCCCAGTCGCGCCAATTGCGCCTTGGCATTCTCACGCCAGTCGGCCACCCCTGGAACCGTGCGGCGCTGAAGGTTGCAGAGCAGCTCAACGCCGAGACCAAAGGGCGCCTCACGCTCACCGTTTTTCACTCCGGGCAGCTCGGCAATGAATCCGCAATGCTGCAGCAGATGCAGTCGGGCGCGCTCGACATGGGCTGGATCATGGCTGCCGAACTGGGTTCGCGAGTACCTGCCATCGCAGCGATCACCGCGCCCTACGTGGTGGACTCCACCGACAAAATTGCGAAACTCGTACGTCACCCTGTGGCAATGAAGCTGTTCGATACCTTGCCAGGCGAAACCGGCACGGTCGGGTTGGCATGGGGCATCACGGGCATGCGGGCGATCTTTGCCGCACGTGACATCAGCAAGATCGGTGATATCAAAGGGATGAAGCTGCGGATCAACCCCACGCCCGCGTATCGCGATTTCTATCAGCTGCTCGGCGCCTCGCCCACGCCTATCCCCACACCGCAGGTATTCGATGCGATGTCTAACGGTCAGGTCGACGGGCTGGAAGCAGACCTTGAGTTTTCCTGGAACCAGCGGTTCGACAAGGTATCGAAATCCATCCTGCAGATGAACGCGATCTTCATGCCGGTGATCGCGCTGGTGTCGGGGCGCGTCTGGCAGGGCATGCCCCCGGCTGATCGTGAGCTGATTACCCGCGTGGTCAAAGCGGCCCTGGATTCGCAGATCGACGAGCTGGCGGGTAATGAGCCCAAGCTGGTCGAGCAGTTCAAGGCCACCAGCATTCCGTTCCGAAACGCGAACCGCGCCGATGCGGAGGCCGTGGTGGCTGAATACGACAAGATCTGGCTGCCCAAGGCGCCCATTCTTGCCGAACTGCGCAAAGCGGGCCGCAGCCTGTAACCGGCTCGTCATTCACGACCCGCCGTCCTCCAAGTGATCAGGCGATCTCCGGTCGGGCACCGGGATCGCCGTTTCTGAAGCAGGTTTCCCATGACAGCCAACATCTTCTCCGGCGTGATTCCCGCGCTCATGACGCCCTGCGGCGCAGATCGTCAGCCCGACTTTGCTGCGCTCGTACGAAAGGCGCGCGAACTGATCGGGCTCGGCATGAATGCGGTGGTCTACTGTGGCTCCATGGGCGATTGGCCGCTCCTCACTGACGAGCAGCGCATGGAGGGGGTGGCGCAGCTGGTGAAGGCAGGTGTTCCGGTGGTGGTGGGAACGGGCGCGCAGAACCCGGCGCGCGCCGCAGCCCTTGCCGCGCATGCCGAGCGCTGCGGCGCGGGCGGGCTCATGGTGATCCCGCGCGTCCTCTCGCGGGGGAGTTCGGTTGCTGCGCAGCGCGCGCACTTCGAGGGCGTGTTGAGCGCGGCGGGATCGCTGCCTGCTGTGATCTATAACAGCCCGTACTACGGCTATGAAACCCGCGCTGATCTGTTCTTCGAACTCCGGCGTAAATATCCGAATCTGGTGGGCTTCAAAGAGTTCGGCGGCGCGGCGTCGCTCAGATATGCGGCGGAGCACATCATCGGGAACGATCCGGGCGTATCGCTCCTGGTGGGCGTCGACACGCAGGTGTTCCATGGTTACGTCAACTGCGGGGCGGTGGGCACCATCACAGGCATTGGCAACGTTCTGCCGCGTGAGGTGCTGCACCTCGAGTCGCTTTGTCGCGCAGCCGCAGCCGGTAACGCTTCAGCGCGCGCGCACGCCCGCGAGCTCGACCAGGCGCTGGGCGTGTTGTCATCATTCGACGAGGGCGTTGACCTGGTGCTTTACTACAAGCACCTGATGGTGCTTGAAGGTAATCGCGAGTATGAGCTCAACCTCAATCCCAGCGATCAGTTATCGCCCAGCCAGAAGCGCTACGCTGCGCAGCAGCTCACGCTCTTCAAGACCTGGTATTCGGAATGGTCGGCGCAGATCGTTCGCGAGGCATAGCTCACCGCGCGCAACACCCGATGCCCGCATCGGGCGCCGGGAGCGCTGCCGGCAGCAGTGCATGCCGCGACCTCAGCCTCCGCGCAGGCTGTTGAACCACGCCAGCGCGTTGGTTTGTCCCGCCAGGTGTCTGGGCTCACCATAGAGCGACGCCATGAAGGTCACGCGGTGGCTTCCGCCCGCGACCGTGACCTCGGTGGCCTGCGAGCCCCCTGCTGCAAGCGCGCGCCGCGCGACCGTGGGGTGAATGCCTTCGTCAGCGAGGCCGATGTGAAAGCGGATCGGCGAGTCGTAGTGCCAGTAGGTCGCACTGTTGTGCGCAAGCTGTCGCAGAAAGGCGCTGTTGGTCTCATGGGTGAAGGTATCGAAAAATCGCGGCACCAGCAGCGTAGACCCCGAGGGAAATGGTTGGGTCGGATCGACGCGCATGTCGTAGGTGCGCCAGAAATTTGCGGCCATGTCCCGAAACGGTGGCGCAACCGCGTGTTGCATCAGTCCCTTGAGCCCGTAGTTGAGTTCGTAGCTTCCCAGGAGCACGATCATGCAAAGCGAGAGCCAGTCGGGGGCGGCGGGGAAGCTGGCGGCACCCTCCGGGACGGGATAGGTCTGTGCGCCACTCCAG
>JALREG010000418.1 GCA_023253905.1 Burkholderiaceae bacterium | reverse complement strand
GGCGTCAATCCCACCCGCACTGGCGTGCTCGACATCCTCGCGCTGATGGGCGCCGATATTGAGCGCATCAACGAGCGCATGGTGGGCGGCGAACCGGTGGCCGATCTGCGGGTGCGCGCGTCGCGGCTTCGCGGCATCGCGGTGCCGCCCGAACTGGTGCCGCTTGCGATCGATGAATTCCCTGTGCTTTTCGTGGCGGCCGCATGCGCGGATGGCCGCACAGTGGTGACCGGCGCAGAGGAGCTTCGGGTGAAAGAGTCTGACCGTATCGCGGTGATGGCCGACGGGCTGCGTGCCCTCGGGGTTCACGCACAGGCCACACCCGATGGCATGATCATCGAGGGCCGTGGCCAACACGCCGGCCCGGTATTTTCGGCGGGCTCAGTGGCCTCGCATGGCGATCACCGGATCGCGATGGCGTTTGCGATGGCGGCACTTCGCGCGGGCGGACCGATCCGTATCGATGACACGCTCAATGTCGCCACCTCGTTTCCGGGCTTCGTAGCGCTGTCGGCGGGTGCGGGCCTGTCGATCCGCGAGATTGCCGCATGACCGGTGTGGTCCCGGTCATCGCCATTGACGGACCCACCGCGTCGGGCAAAGGCACGGTCGCACAGCGCGTGGCCGAGACGCTCGGTTGGCATTACCTCGATTCTGGCGCGCTCTACCGGCTGGCCGCGCTCGCCGCGCTGCGCGCAGGCGTGGCGCTGGATGATGAGCCGGCATTGGCGCGTCTGGCGGTGAACCTGCCGATTGAATTTTCCGGGGGCCGGATTTTGCTGGCGGGCGATGAGGTCACCGACGTGATCCGAGCCGAAGCGGTGGGCGAGGCGGCGTCGCGGATCGCGGTCCTGGGGGCGCTGCGTGCGGCCTTGCTTGATCGTCAGCGTGATTTCCGGCAAGCGCCAGGACTGGTCGCCGATGGCCGCGACATGGCGAGTGTCGTGTTCCCCGACGCGTCGCTCAAGGTGTTTCTTACGGCAAGCGCTGAAGCGCGCGCCGAGCGGCGCTATAAACAGTTGATCGAAAAGGGGTTTTCTGCTAACCTCGACGGTCTTTTGCGCGACCTGCGCGCGCGTGACGCCCGCGATGCCGGGCGAACCCACGCGCCGCTCGTTGCCGCAGAAGGAGCGGTTGTCCTCGATTCCACTCCGCTTACGGTGCTGCAAACCGTTCAGGCGGTGCTTGATCGATGGACGGCCATCGGGCTTGCGACGCGCACTGCGCGTCAAGAGTCCTGAAAGGGGACCGTCCTCGGGCGGTCAATCGTCAACTCCGCTGGGTTGCCGTGATCCGGGTGCGCTGCGATGTGTCGCGGCGGGCACCAGGGGCCGTTGTCACCGGTTTTCCGATGACCGCCCCGGGACGGTTGTTCGGCGTGCTTCATCTGGAAATCATTTTGACTACTACCGAAAGTTTTGCCGACCTGTTTGAAGAGTCGCTCAAGCGCCAGGAAATGCGCCAGGGCGAGGTCATCACCGCCGAGGTGGTGCGTATCGACCACAACTATGTGGTCGTCAATGCGGGTCTGAAGTCGGAAAGCTTCATCCCCATCGAAGAATTCCATAACGACCGTGGCGAGATCGACGTGGCCGAAGGCGATTTCGTCTCGGTAGCGATCGACTCCCTGGAAGACGGCTACGGCGAAACCCGCCTGTCGCGCGATCGCGCCAAGCGCCTCGCCGCGTGGGTGAGCCTGGAGAAGTCCCTCGAAACCGGCGAGCCGGTATCGGGCACCATCACCGGCAAGGTGAAGGGCGGCCTCACCGTCATGACCAACGGCATCCGTGCGTTCCTCCCCGGCTCGCTCATCGATACGCGACCGGTCAAAGACACCACGCCGTTCGAAGGCAAAACGCTCGATTTCAAAGTCATCAAGCTCGACCGCAAGCGCAATAACGTGGTGCTGTCGCGTCGCGCCATCCTTGAACTGACCCAGGGCGAAGAGCGCGCAAAGCTTCTCGAGATGCTTCACGAAGGCGCCATTGTCACCGGCTCAGTCAAGAACATCACCGACTACGGCGCGTTCATCGATCTCGGCGGCATCGACGGTCTGCTCCATATCACCGACATGGCATGGCGTCGCGTGCGTCATCCCTCTGAAGTGCTGCAGGTGGGTCAGGAAATCACCGCCAAGGTGCTCAAGTTCGACCAGGAAAAGAACCGTGTTTCACTGGGTGTGAAGCAGCTGGGTGACGATCCCTGGGTGGGCATCGCCCGCCGTTATCCGCAGGGCACGCGCATGTTCGGCAAGGTCACCAACATCACCGACTACGGTTCGTTCGTCGAGATCGAGCCCGGTATCGAGGGTCTGGTGCACGTTTCGGAAATGGACTGGACCAACAAGAACGTCAACCCCGGCAAGGGGGTGGCGTTGGGCGACGAAACCGAGGTCATGGTGCTCGAGATCGACGAAGACCGTCGTCGCATTTCGCTCGGTATGAAGCAGTGCCGTCCCAACCCCTGGGAAGAGTTCGCCGACAACCATCGCAAGGGCGATCGCGTGCGTGGCTCCATCAAGTCGATCACCGACTTCGGCGTCTTTATCGGACTCCCCGGTGGGATCGACGGTCTGGTTCATCTGTCGGATCTCTCCTGGCATCAGACTGGCGAAGAAGCGGTTCGCAACTTCAAGAAGGGCGATGAGGTTGAGGCCATGGTGCTGGCGATCGACACCGAGCGTGAGCGTATTTCGCTGGGTATCAAGCAGCTCGAGGGTGATCCGTTCAACAACTACGCGGCCACCAACGAGAAGGGCGCTTTGGTCAAGGGTACGGTAGCGAGCGTCGATCCGCGCGGTGCGGTCATCCGCCTGTCGGGCGATGTCGAGGGCTACCTGCGGGCGTCCGAAATTTCGCGTGACCGGGTCGATGACGCCCGTAATCACCTGAAAGAGGGCGATGAGGTCGAGGCCATGGTCATCAACGTTGACCGGAAAAATCGCTCGATCAGCCTGTCGATCAAGGCCAAGGACACCGTCGAAACGGCCGAGGCACTGCAGCGTATTGCCGCCGAAAGCGGTGCGGCAAGCGGCACGACCAATCTCGGCGCGTTGCTGCGGGCCAAGCTCGATAATTCAAAAGAGTAAGTGGTACGGGGCATGCAGGCAGATGCCCGAAGTGGCCTGAACGGGGGCGTCGACGACGCCTCCGATCAGGTCGCGCCCGGCCAGATGACGCGGTCCGAACTGATCGCCCGTCTGGCTGAGCGTTACCCGCAGCTGGTGGCGAAAGACGCCGAGTTCGCGGTTCGTACGATTCTCGAGGCCATGGCGCGCACGCTCGTTGACGGCCATCGCATCGAGATCCGCGGCTTTGGCAGTTTCGCGCTGTCGCATCGGCCACCGCGGGTGGGGCGTAATCCGAAGTCGGGTGAAAAAGTGATGGTGCCGGGTAAGCGCGTGCCTCACTTCAAGCCTGGCAAGGAATTGCGTGAACGCGTCGACGCCGGTCTGAACGGCGAGAAGGGCTGACCGCAACGTCTGCGGTTCTCAAGACAGGGGTCGGGTCCGATGCGCGTTCTTTCCTGGATTTTCTACATTCTGCTGTTCGTGCTGGCGCTTGCCTTTGCGCTGTCCAATACCGAGCCGGTCGAGGTGCGGTTTTTCGCGGGGCAGGCAACCTGGCGTGCGCCGCTGGTCGTGGTGCTGCTGTCATTTCTGGCGGCCGGTGTGCTTTTGGGTCTCTTTGCGTGCATTCCATCGTTCTTTCGCCAACGGCGTGCGATCGCGGGGCTGCGCAAGGAATTGAAGGCTGTCGGTCGGCCTGTGGGAACCCCCGCTGCGGGACCCTCGGAGCCTGTCGTCCGCGTCGAGGGCGCTGCCGCGGCTCCGAGCGGCTCGGGCGGTGCGTCCCCGCCCCTGGGCGTCTAGGTCGGCGGCGGTTGTCGCCTTGGAATTTGAACTCCTCTGGCTGCTCGCGCTGCCGCTCTTTTTCGGGCTGGGCTGGTTGGCCGCCCGGCATGAATCCGCAGCGGGCCGCAGTGGGCAGGGCGAACTGCCGGCGGGTTATTTCCGCGGGCTGAACTTCCTTCTGAGTGAACAGCCCGATCGTGCGATCGACGCGTTCATCGATGTGGTGAGGGTCGATCCCGAGACGGTCGAACTGCACTTCGCGCTTGGCAAACTGTTCCGCCAGCGGGGCGAAAACGACCGGGCGATCCGTGTTCATCAGAGCCTGCTCGATCGGGCTGATCTCGATGCGAAGGCGCGTGAGCAGGCGCTGTACGAACTCGGGCTCGATTTCCTCAAGGCGGGGCTGCTCGATCGTGCCGATCATGCGTTCGGCCGACTTGAATCGGGAATCTGGTCCGACCAGGCGCTCCGGCATCGTCTGGAAATCGCCGAGCTGGTGCGCGACTGGCCGCTCGCAATCTCGCTTGCCTCGCAGCTCCCTGTCGATGGCGCGGGCGCGGGTGGGTCGAAGCGCGCAATCATTCACTTTCATTGCGAGCTCGCAGCCAAGGCGCTGATTGCAGCGGATGCTGCGGGCTATGCACTGGCCGAGCGCCATCTCGCGGAGGCCTATGCATGGGGCCCGGACCACCCCCGGGTATCGCTCATGCGGGCCGAGCTCGCGATGGCGCGTGGCGAGTCCGACGCAGCGCTCTCCGCCTGGGAGGCTTTGCGCGTGCGTCAGCCAGAGTGGTTTGTGCTGGGCGCACGGGCCTGGTTGCAGGCGAATCAGAAACTGGGCCGGTTGAACGACGCGTTGGGCTCGCTTGAGGCTCAGTTTGAGTCGCAGCGTTCGATCGAGCTGTTTTTGGTGCTCCTTGAGTCGCGGCTGGAGCAGGACGGTGCACAGGCGGCGGTTGCATGGGGGCGGGCTGCGCTCGCGCGCGCCCCCAGTCTGGTGGGCCTGGACCGGTTGCTGGACATCGAACTCGCGCTGGCCGACGGACCGCGTCGCGACGAACTCGCGCTCACGCGCGGTCTGCTGCGGGCGCAGGCTCAGCGTCAGTCACGCTATGTGTGCGCCCACTGCGGCTTTAAAGCACGCCAGTACTCGTGGCAGTGCCCAGGCTGTAGCCGCTGGGAGTCGTGCGCGCCGCAGCGCGCTGAGGAACTCGAGCGGGCCTGACGGGCCGGGGGCGTCCGATGGCTTAGTCCGCCAGGCCGGGGTGTCCCGTGCTGGGGCGGCGATCGCAGCGCAGGATGGCGACCCTGACCAGTTGGCTGAAGGGGCGGCTCATGCTC
>JALREG010000389.1 GCA_023253905.1 Burkholderiaceae bacterium | reverse complement strand
TTACATCGAGCTTGACGTCGATCATGGGGGGCGTTTGCTGTCCAGGCTGAACCAGGACCTCTACGACCTGGCGCTGATCCCCGGCCCAATGTGGGGGCGCGCATTCCGGTCGGCGTCGCTGGGCGTGCTCGATCGTTGCTGGATGAGTAGCCCGTCACTCGGGCTTGCCCGAAAAACATACACGATCGAAGAACTCTCCGAGCTCCCCATCGTCACCCAGTTCCCCGAAACCGTTCATGCGCAGATGCAAGCGTCGTGGCTGCGTAATCACGGATTTGTGCCCAGGCGAGTCATCCATGCGAACAGCTATGTGGTCATGGGGCGGCTGGTGGAGGCCGGGCTGGGAGTGGGACTGATGGCCGAGCGCTACTACCTGCGCGAACTCAGGTCGCGCAGGCTAGTTCGCCTGAGAACCGGTGCAAAGGTGCCCGACGTGGAGTATTTCGCCGTGTACCGGCGAGCCAACCAGCGGCCCGCGGTTGCAGATCTGGCGCAGCTTGCTCAGACGGTCTGTGACTTTGGCCTGCGCGATGCAGGCTGAATCGGGTTGGGCCTCGCCCCGCGCTTTACTCCAGTTTCAGATTGAGACGCGCAATGATGCCCGACCAGCGCTGCAGCTCTGCCTGCACCAGCTGATCAGCCTGTGCGGGCGTGTTCTTCATGGTTTCAAGTCCGAGCTTGTCCAGCGCGTTAATGGTGTCCGGATCATCAAGCGATCGCTGCAGCAGGTCGTTCAGGCGACGCATGATCGCAGGCGGGGTCTTGCCCGGGGCCACCAGAATGTAGGTGGACTCGAACACATAGCCCGGAACGCCAGACTCGGCGATCGTGGGCAGATGCTCCCATCCCTTCATGCGCTTTTCGCCAGTGACCGCCAGTGCCACCAGCCGGTTGTCCTTGAGCAGTGGCAGCGCAAGCGTGGGGCTTGCGAAGGCCACCGGTACACGGCCTTCGACCAGGTCAGGAACAGTTGCCGACACCCCCTTGTAGGGGATGTGCTCCAGATCGACTCCGGCGAGCGCCTTGAAGAGTTCGGCGCCCAGGTGAGGGTTGCTGGCGAGCCCTGCAGACGAAAAAGAAATCTTGCCCGGTGCGGCCTTGGCGCGATCGATCAATTCCTTGACCGACTTCACGCCGAGCGAGGGCGCAACCACCAGGAAATTTGAGCTGCGGCTGAATACACCAATGGCCGACATGTCGGCTACGGTGTAGCCCGCCGTGTTGGGCCGCAGCATTGGGGCAAGGGCGTGGCCAAGCGTGCCGTTCAGCACAAGCGTGTAGCCATCGGGTGTGGAGCGCGCCGTGGCTGCGGTGCCGATGGCACCGCCCGCCCCAGCGCGGTTCTCGACCACCACGGGCTGCCCGCCCGAACTGGTCATGTGCTTGGCGATGGCTCGGGCCATCATATCGGTGGGGCCGCCCGCCGTGTAGGGCACGATGATCGTGATGGGACGCGTTGGGAAGTCCTGCGCGATGGCGGGGGTTGAAATGCCCGCTGCTGCTGCGAGGATCAGACCGGCAGCGCTGGCTGCAATCGCTGTACGTCGTTTGGGCGCGGTACTGGAACGGGGCATATCGGTCTCCTGGGTGCTTGGTATGTTCGGTGGGGGGCCAGGCCTACTTATCGGCTTTCAGTCCGGTCGCCTGCACGACGCGAGTGTAGCGCTCGAGCGTTTGATTGAGGAGAACCTGTGCGCGAGCACCGTCCTCGAGTCCCGGCGACAGATCGAGCGATGTCATCCGTTCGCGCAGTGCCGGGTCAGCCATCGCTTCGGCGAGCGCCGCGTAAAGCGTGGTGGCAATCGAGGCGGGCGTACGGGCCGGTAGGGCCACCACATAAAGCGATTCCTGCGCGAGTGCTGGGTAACCGAGCTCTCCGACGGTGGGCAGGTCGGGCAGCAGTGGCGAGCGACGGCTGGCGGCGGTCGCCAGCGCCTGCAGTTTTCCGGCTCGGATGTGGGGAAGCAGTCCGGGCGTGCTGATGATTGCCGCATCAACCTCACCCGCCACCAGCGCGGTCACAGCGGGGGCATTGCCGCGATAGTGCACCGGCGTGGCTTGCACTCCCGCGGCGTCGGCCAGCACCGCTGCGGCCAGGTGACCAGGACTGCCTGGGCCCGCCGTCGAAAAATTGAGTGGCCGGCTGCGGCCGCGTGCGATGAGTTCAGCCAGCGTGCCGACGCCGGTTGAGGGGTGCGCTGCCACGGTAAGACCGCTGGTACCCAACATCGCGACCCAGGTCAGGTCTTCAAACCGTACGCCGACCTGAGGCCGCATGGCGCGTGCGATCGTAAATGGCGCGTCGATGCTCATCAGCAAGGTGTAACCGTCGGGCTGGGCGCGTGCGGCATTGGCCGCACCAATCTCGCCTGCGGCGCCGGTGACGTTTTCAACGGCGAAAGGCTGACCGAGCCGGTTGGTGAGAAAACCGGCCACCTGCCGCGCCAGAATGTCCAGCGGGCCCCCTGCGGGAAAATTCACCACCATGCGGACAGGACGCGTTGGCCAGGTCTGGGGTTGCGCCCTCGTGGGCAAGGGCAATATGACCGCTGACGCGGCGGCCAGGCCGGCAAGAGCCTGACGACGGTTGCAATGTATTAAGCGGGGGTTCACGAGATGCGTCCTCCTGGTTGGCGATACCGTTGCCTGCCAGGGTGCGGCGAGCAGTTCGCGCCGAGACGGTTGGGGGCGGGCGTCAAATCTTGACCCCGGCGCGCACAGGTGTCCAGTGACTGAGCGATTTGCCGGAAGCCTAAAATGCGTCAACAAAAGGAGCTTCACCATGCGTACCGATCAGGGCGTGACGATTCGCCGGGCCGATTATCGGCCGCCCGCTTATGCCATTGATGCGGTCGAGCTCAGTGTCGACCTGGATCCGAAAGCCACTCTGGTGCGCTCGCGCCTCGTTGTGCACCGCGCAAATGGGGTGAGCCCCGCCGAGCCGCTACAACTCGATGGCGAGGCGCTGGAGTTGCTCGCGGTGGCCATTGACGGTCAGCGGCTCGGACCAGAGGCCTTCACGTATGCTAACGATCAGCTGGTGATACCGGGTGTGCCCGCGCAGTTCGTGCTCGACATCACCACGCGGTGTTCGCCTGAGGCGAACACTGCACTGAGCGGCCTCTATGTGTCGAACGAAAATTTCTACACCCAGTGCGAGGCACAAGGCTTTCGAAGAATCACGTTTTTTGCCGACCGCCCCGATGTCATGGCGCGCTATCGCGTGACGCTTCGCGCAGAGCGCGCGCGCTGGCCGGTGCTGCTCTCCAACGGCAATCTCATCGCCCAGGGCGACTGCGATGGCGCGCACCCGGACGCGGGCCCTGTGCAAGCCGGCTGGCACTGGTGCACCTGGGAGGATCCGTTCCCCAAGCCCAGCTATCTTTTCGCGCTGGTGGCGGGACGTCTGGTGGTCACGGAGTCGACCTTCGTCAGGCGGTCGGGGCGCCCGGCGCTCCTCCAGGTTTGGGTCGAACCCGGTAACGAGCACAAGACCGAGCATGCGATGCGTTCGCTTGAACGCTCGATCAGGTGGGATGAATCGCGCTATGGGCTGGAACTCGACCTTGACCGGTTCATGATTGTCGCCACGGGTGACTTCAACATGGGGGCCATGGAGAACAAGGGTCTCAATATCTTCAATACCCGCTATGTGTTCGCGCATCCGCGGCTGGCGACCGACCAGGACTTTGCCGCGGTGGAGTCGGTGGTGGCGCACGAATATTTCCACAATTGGACTGGCAACCGGGTGACCTGCCGCGACTGGTTTCAGCTCACGCTCAAGGAAGGTCTCACGGTTTTTCGTGATCAGGAGTTTTCCGCCGACATGATGGCCGCGCAGTGCGAAAGCCCCTCGGCTGCCGCGAGCGCGCGCGCGGTTAAACGGATCAACGATGTGCGGATACTGCGCACATCGCAGTTTCCTGAAGACGCAGGCCCGATGGCACACCCGATTCGGCCGGACGCCTACCAGGAGATCAATAACTTCTACACGCTCACGGTCTACGAAAAAGGTGCCGAGGTCATTCGCATGCTGCAGACGCTTGCCGGGCGAGAAGGCTTTCGGAAGGGCATGGATCTGTACTTCGCCCGTCATGATGGCGCAGCGGTGACCTGTGATGATTTCGTCGCGGCGATCGCCGATGCAAACCAGCTCGACCTCGCGCAGTTTTCACGCTGGTACTCGCAGGCGGGCACGCCTCGTGTGGCGGTCGCGGTGAGCGTCCAGGAGTCGGAACAGATCTGCGAACTGCTGGTGACTCAGCACACGCCGGCCACGCCAGGTCAGCCGGTGAAGCTGCCGTTACCGATCCCCTTTGCGATCGGTCTGCTCGCGGCCGACGGGAGCGCGCTACCCATCATTGCCGCCGATGAGCCCACCCGCGCACTGATCCGTTCGATCGAGGCGGGTACCGCCCTCATCGAGTTACGTGAGGCCTCGCATCGCCTCCGGTTCGCCGGCATCAATCGCCGCCCGGTGGTGTCGCTTGGACGCGGATTCTCCGCGCCAGTCATCATTGAACACAATTGGAGCGACGCGGAGCTTGATCTTCTCGCCGTCCACGACAGCGATCCGTTCAATCGCTGGGAGGCTGCGCAGCAGCGGATGCTGAGGGCGGTTCGCGCGGCGATGACCGGCGTTGATGCTGGGGTGGCCGGTGCTTCGGTGGCCGCGCTGATCGGTCGCCTTCTTGATGACCCGTCACTCGATCCGGCCTTTGTTGATGCGCTGATTACCTTTCCATCGGAAACGTTTATTGCCGAGCAGCTCGAGCAGGTCGACCCGCAGGCGCTCCGGGTGGCGAGGCTTGCAGTGCGCGGGGCGGCTGCACGCGAACTTGAAGGGCGATGGTCTGCCCTTTATCGCGCGCTCAACGACGGTCAGCCCTGGACGGTTGATCTCGCTGCTGCGGGCCGGCGTGCGCTCAAGAACGCGGCACTGGGATGGTGGGTCGAAGCCGGCGCCGACGAAGCGGTCGAAGCGGCCGCAGCGCAGTGCGCGAATGCCGACAACATGACCGACCGGTCGGCTGCGCTCGCCGCGTTGGTTCGCGCGGGCGGGGTGCGTCGCGATCGGGCGCTTGCCGCGTTCGAGCATGAGTTCGCCAACGAACCCCTGGTGCTCGACAAATGGTTTTCCATGCAGGCCACTGCCGTGCGCTGTCCTGGCGAGCTACCCGTGCTCGACCAGGTGAAGCGGCTCATGACCCACCCTGCGTTCTCGCTTCGTAATCCCAATAAGGTGCGCTCGCTGATCACTGCGTTTTGTACCGGAAATCTGGCGGAGTTCCATCAGGCCGATGGCTCGGGCTACGCGTTCTGGGCCGAGCAGGTGATGGCACTCGATGCGCTCAATCCACAGCTTGCTGCGAGGCTTGCGCGTGCGCTCGACCGCTGGCCGCGCTATAGCCCTGAGCGGGCCTCCGGCATGCGCGACGCGCTGTCTCGCGTGGCGCGGCATCCTGGGCTCTCGGCCGATGTCGCAGAAATTGTTGGGAAGGCGCTTGCGGCGGAAACGGCGTCTCGCGCCTGAACGCTTCGGGTCTCGATACAATCCGCGCCAGATTGGTCTGCCCCCTTACGGAGTCGCGATGGAGCGTGTCACCCTCAGCCAGTATCTGATTCAGTGCGATCGACAGACGTCGCTCGCCCCCGAGGCGCTTCGCCGCGTACTCGAAACCTGTGCCCAGGCCTGTGCCGGCATTGCTGCCAGCATTGCGCGCGGGGCGCTGGGCGATGTGCTCGGTTCTGCGGGCAGCGCCAACGTGCAGGGCGAGACGCAGCAAAAGCTTGATGTCATTGCCAATGACCGGATGCTGGCAGCGAACGCCTGGGGGGGTGCCCTTGCCGCCATGGCTTCCGAGGAAATGGATGATCCCTGGCCCATTCCCGATGGCGAACCGCGCGGCCCCTATCTGTTGCTGTTCGATCCTCTGGACGGATCGTCCAACATCGATGTGAATGTTTCGATCGGCACCATTTTTTCGGTGCTGCCTGCACCCGAATCAGCGCAGCTGGGCGTGGTGAATGCCGGGGCCTTTCTTCAGCCTGGGCGCCGGCAGGTGGCCGCGGGCTACGTGGTGTACGGGCCCTCCACGGTCATGGTGCTGACGGTGGGTCACGGTGTGGCGTCGTTCACGCTTGACCGCGAATCCGGGACCTGGTGGCTGGTACGCGATCGTATCCAGGTGCCGGCGCAAACCCGTGAGTTTGCGATCAACGCCTCCAACGCGCGGCACTGGGAGCCGCCGGTAAAACGCTATATCGATGAACTGCTCGCAGGTCGCGAGGGCGTTCGCGCGCAGGATTTCAACATGCGCTGGATTGCATCCATGGTGGCCGATGTGCATCGCATCATGACGCGGGGCGGCATCTTCATGTATCCGCGCGATCGCCGCGAGCCCGATAAGCCAGGAAAGCTTCGGCTCATGTACGAAGCCAACCCCATGGCGCTCCTGATCGAGCAGGCGGGGGGCGCAGCCACCAACGGACAGCAGCCCATTCTGGACATCGTGCCGGCGAAACTGCATGAGCGGGTGTCGGTGATTCTGGGCTCGCGCGAGGAGGTCGAACGCGTCACCCGGTATCACCAAGGAGCCTGACCGGGCAGCAGGCGCGTCAGAGCTGCAGGCGCAGTAGCGTTGTGCGCGCGTCCGACGGGTCGGCGCGCACCGTGAAGCCAAGCTGCCGCACAAGCTCGAGCATGCGGGTGTTTTCGCTCAGCGCTTCGCCGACCAGCGCAGCAACGCCGCGTGCGCTTGCGAGTGCGATCAGTTCGCCCAGTAGCAGCCTGCCCAGCCCCACGTCCTGCCAGGCATCG
>JALREG010000372.1 GCA_023253905.1 Burkholderiaceae bacterium | reverse complement strand
AGAAATCGGAATTCTTGCGTTCATGTTGAACGCTCCTGGCGGGCTCGACGCAGCTTGTACAAAAACTGGCCGGCGTTGATGACATACGTGGCGTAAGCCGCCAGCGCGAGCAGCATCTGGCCTCGGGCATCGAGCAGGGTGTCGCCCGCAAACCACGCCACCACACAGGCCGTGTGGAGCGCGATCACCAGCATGCTGAACACGTCTTCCCAGAAAAAGGAGGGCGCAAACAGGTATTGCCCGAAGACCACCTTCTCCCAGATCGCGCCGGTCACCATGATCAGATAGAGGACCAGTGTTTTGGCGACGACCGAGGCCGCTGCAACGGCCCAGCCGTCGCCCGTGGCGAGATAGCGAACGATGAGGCCCAGACTTGCCAGGAACACCACGAACTGGAACGGGGCAAGCAGGCCCTGCACCAGCGTCCAGCGGGTGGCATCGCGGCGCGCGCGCTCCTCCGGTGTGTAGACCGGGCGCAACGCCGCCTGTGGGCCGGCTGGCTGGATGATCCCGGTCAGTGTGCGCGACATCGGTTTCCCTGGGTTGGCGTGTGCGCTTCGACCGTCCGAAACGCTGACCCGACCGACTCTAGGACCGCCCCGAAAAAATGTCAACTTTGATTTACGTCCAGTGCAATTGACAAACCCACCCGACCGGACCATGATTACTGTCCAAGACAGCGGGAGACAGATATTGAACACGGGGAAACTTCTGTGAGGATGCCGTTACTAGGCGATTCAAACGGCGCTGGACACAGCGCCCGGAATCGGCAAAAGTCGACGGTAGACAGGGACACTGTCGGCTGGCACTCGCCCGCCCGATCCGGTGTTCCCAAGGAGGTCCCCATGAAGTCAGGGCAGTCCGGCGTTCTGGATCAACCTGGCGAGCCATTGCTGGAATTGCTTCTCACCGAGGTGGTTCCACGCCTGACCCGTCTTGCCTGCGGCCCTGGTCCTGTGCTGCCGAATGATCGCAGCGCCTGGCCGGGCAGACCGGTCGCATCAATGAATCTGGGCGACGGACCGCCGCGGGTGGGGCCGCTCCTCGTGCATGCGCTCGAGCTCGCGGAACTCTGCCAGCAGGGCGAGGGCGAGGCCGCTGGTGCCCTCGTCGCGCAGATGCGCGAAAGCGGCGTACCGATCGAAGCCATCTTTCTGCAAGTCATCCAGCCGGCCGCGCAGCATCTGGGCCAGGGCTGGAGCGACGACCGGCTGAGTTTCACCGATGTCACGATCGCACTGGGTCATCTGCAACAGCTTTTTTCAAGCCTGCTCGATGACTTCCAGTGCATGGGACTGCCCGACACGTCCGCCACCTCCGCCCCGGAAACCAGCCCACCCTCAGCGTTTTTCTGCACCATGCCAGGCGCCACCCACCGGCTGGGCGTACAAATGGTCAGGGCGTTTTTTGCAAGGGCCGGCTGGCGCACCAAGCTGGGCCACGGCGACGACGCCGCACTGGTCAGCCAGATCACCGCCATGAGGCCTGCCCTGATCGGGCTCTCACTCAACTCCGAGACTGATCTGCGTTCGGCGGGGGCCCTTATCCTGCGCGTGCGCAATGCCTGCCGCGGTTTTCGACCCACAATCATGGTGGGCGGCGCAGCCGTCCCGTTCTTTCCAAAGCTTGTTGAGCGCCTGGACGCGGATATCGTATCGGGCGATGCGACCGACGCGCTCAACCGGGCAGTCCGGCTGTTAACGGAGCATTCGGTTGGGATACGCTGACGAATCCCGCGGCAAACTCGCCGCACTCGACGCAGAAGCCAGCGCCGCGCTGGTCGAGGCTGCGTCCGACATCGCCCTGGTACTCGATTCCGATGGCGTGATCGTCAGCGTGTCCATGGGTACCGACGACTGGCCCACCCAGGACATCCAGCACTGGGCAGGTCAGCCATGGTCGCAGGTGGTGACGAGCGAAAGTCGGCCCAAGGTCGACGAACTGCTGCGTGAGGCTGGTGCCGGACGGCGCACCTCGCGCTGGCGGCATATCAACCATATCGACGCCGCCGGGCGCGACATCCCCATCCTGTTTTCCCTGATCCGGGTAGGCGATTCCGGACAAATGGTGGCGGTGGGGCGCGACCTTCGCGTAGTGGCCTCGCTGCAGGCGCGCCTCCTTGAGGCGCAGCAGCGGATGGAAACCGACTACCTGCGCCTTCGCCGAATCGAGAACCAGCACCGGCAGCTGCTCGATGTCATCCGTGATCCCATTCTGATCGTTCAGCCCGACGAGCACACGGTGGTCGAGGCCAACCGCGCTGCCTCGCTCTACTTCGGACTCGATCGCGAAACGCTCGCCACCCGCACGATCGATAGCTTTCTGGGCCCCAAGGCTACCGCGGCCTTTCGTGTCACCGTCGAGCAAGTGATCGGATCTGGCAGGCCCGCCGAACTCACTCTCAAATTCGGGCATGACAAGAAGCCTGCGCACCTGTTCATCTCCAGTCTGCGGCAGGAAGAGGAGACCATGGTGCTGCTGCGGCTCGAACCCGAGTCGCGGCTTGCCTTCACAGGCGAAGATGCGTCCATCCTTGAAGCCATCCGTCAGTTCAGTGACGGCGTGGTGCTCACCGACGCGAGGGGCCTCATCCAGAGCGCCAACCCAGCCTTCGTTGAAATGATCCAGATGGCGCATGCAGGGCAGATCATCGGCGAGCCGCTCAACCGCTGGCTGGGACGCTCGAACACCGACCTCGCCGTGCTCATCAACAGCCTCGCGCAAGGCGGCACCATCCGGCTGTTCGCTACCCGGCTGGTGGGAAGCGGCGGCATTCCGGTTCCGGTCGAAATTTCGGGCGTGGCGGTCGCGAGCGAAAGCGACCCCTACCTCGCCTTCGTGGTCCGCGATACCGGCCGTCGACTGGGCGCGCAGGACGAGCCCACCGCCGTCACGCGATCCAGCAGCGATCTCGCCGCGCTGGTGGGCCGGATGCCGTTGAAAGACATCGTCGGGGAAACCGTCGATCTCATTGAACGGCTCTGTATCGAGGCCGCGCTCAAGATCACACGTAACAACCGCGCCTCGGCGGCCGACATGCTGGGACTCTCACGACAGAGCCTGTACGTAAAGCTTCGCCGCTACGGGATCGAAGGTCCCGACCCCGACGACAGCGGTGCCTGAGGCAAGCGCGGCAGAGATCTCCGACCGGCGGGCCGGGTCGGATGCCGACTCCGCGGCAACCAGCGTCGCGTTGGTGTTGGCGGTATGGCGCCCCGCCTATATCGCATGGGGCCTCGCGCAACTGGTCCAGGGCCCGCTCACCCCACCCACCACCCCGGCGATGCGCTGGCGGAAGGTTCTGGGTAGCGGCCACAACGGCGGCTTCGGTCTCCGCCCAGCGTGGAACCGGCTCGGGCTATTCTGCGCGTTCGACCACACCGACTCCGCCCGCGACTGGCTGGCCCGGTCCGCCGAGGTCGCGCGTTGGAAAGACCGCGCCGAGCAGTGGCTCACCGTGCTGCTCGAGCCGCTCGCGAGCCGTGGGAGCTGGTCAGGTCACCGCCTTGCGGTCGCCCACGCCGATGTCGCACCGCCCCCCGATACCCTGGTGGCCTCGCTCACGCGGGCCTCGATCCGCCCCCAGCTCGCACGCCGGTTCTGGTCGCTCTCGCCCGCTGCCGAGGTCTCACTTGCTCGGGCACCTGGATGTCTGTTTGCGGTTGGGCTGGGCGAGGCGCCACTACTGCGGCAGGCCACATTCAGCCTCTGGCATGACCAAGCGGCAATGGACGCTTACGCACGGAGCGGCGCCCATCTGGAGGCCATCCGCCAGGCCTATGCGCAGGGATTTTTCACAGAATCCATGTTCACACGGTTTCGTGTGCTCGAGGTCGGCGGGCGCTGGCCAGATGCCGACCCTGAGCTCAGCCAACGGTTGGACCGAGCCCCGCGCCACGAAGCAGGCGAGCGACTGAGCAGCACGGTATGAGCGCAAGACGCGTGATTGTGATTGGCGCAGGCGCGGGCGGACTCGCCGCCGCCTGTGACCTCGCTCGCCAGGGCGTTGAGGTCACGTTGCTTGAGCGCGCACGCGTGACCGGCGGCAAGATTCATCAGCATGAAGTCGGTCCGGTACGAATCGACGCGGGTCCCACGGTACTCACCATGCGCTGGGTCTTCGATCAGCTGCTGGCGGACTGCGGCGAGCGCTTCGAAGACGGTACGCTCACCCTCCGCCCGCTGCCGGTCATTGCGCGCCACGCCTGGTCGGCAGGTGAGCAACTGGATCTGCACGCGAATCCTGAAGCATCGGCTGACGCGATCGGCAAGCTTGCGGGTGCCGCCGAAGCGGCCAGATTTCTCGCTTTCTGTGATGAAACGCGCAAGCTCTACCACACGCTTGAGCACGCCTACATCCGCGCCGAACGACCGACGCTTGCCTCGATGAGCCAGGATCTGGGGGCCCGCGGGCTCGCGCTACTGGCGGGGCTGGGACCCTTTGCAAGCCTCTGGCGAAGCCTCTCTCGACACTTCCACGATCCGCGTCTGCGTCAATTGTTCGCGCGCTATGCAACCTACTGCGGCGGCTCACCCTGGGAGGCACCCGCCACCCTCGCGTTGATCGCCTATGTTGAGCTGCGCGGGGTGTGGGCGGCCGATGGCGGCATGCAGGCGGTGGCCACGCGGATTGAGCGGACTGCCCGCCGACTGGGAGTCGATTTGCGGCTGGGGTGCGGCGTCCGGTCGATCGATGTGAGCGCCGGACGCGCAAGTGGCGTGACCCTCGATGACGGCACCCCAATCACCGCGGATGCGGTCGTGTTCAACGGCGACGCGCAGGCACTCGCCGGTGGCCTCCTTGGAGCGGCTGTGCGTCCGGCAGTTCGGTCCGATGGCCTGTCACCGCGCTCCCTGTCAGCACTCACCTTTGCGATTCACGGGGTCGCTGACGGCTTTGACCTCAGCTATCACAACGTATTTTTTCAGCCGGACTATGCCACCGAGTTCGACGACATCTTCCGGCAAGGTCGACTGCCCCGGCAGCCCACGCTTTATCTATGCGCACAGGACCGAACAGGCGTCGAAACGATGCCCTCCGGACAACCCGAGCGCCTGTTTTGCCTCATTAACGCGCCCGCACGCGGCGACCAGTCTGCGCCTGCCGCCGAGGAGATCGAACAATGCCGAGCCGCCGCTTTCTCCCATCTCCAGCGCTGTGGCCTCACGATCCGAGCGGCGAGCGAGGCGCAGGTCTGCACCACGCCGCAGCGATTTCACCAACGCTTTCCGGCGAGCGGGGGCGCGCTCTACGGGATGGCCCCGCACGGCTGGATGTCCTCCTTTCGCAGACCATCGGCCGCCACGGCGATTCCGGGACTGTTCCTGGCGGGGGGCAGTGCACACCCGGGGGCGGGCGTGCCCATGGCCACGCTGTCGGGCCGGCTCGCGGCCGCAACCCTGATGGCACACCTCGATTCGACCAGACGGTCGGCTCGGGTGCGTATCTCTGGTGGTATGTCGACGGCCTGAGCGACTGCGGCAGGCATGCAATCACACTGATCGCCTTTGTCGGAAGCGTGTTCTCGCCCTACTACGCCTGGGCTCGCGAACGTGCTGCACGCTCCGGCGCGTCGGTCGATCCGGAAAATTTCTGCGCAATCAATGTGGCGCTCTACACGCCCGGACGCAAGCGCTGGACGATGACCGAGCGCAGCCGCGCAAGCATCGAGCGCAGTGCAAGCGTTTTCAGAGTTGGTCCCAGCGCACTCGAGTGGACGGGCTCAGAACTCGTGATCCGGATCGATGAGCGCTCGGCGCCGATTCCGCTGGCGGTACGTGGAACGATTCGTCTGAGCGCCCCGCGCTGGTTCGACTGGCAGCTTCCGCTCGATCCCTCGGGGCGCCATCGTTGGGGCCCGCTCGCCCCTGCTGGGCGGATATCGGTTGACTTCGGTTCGCCCGGCATCCAGTGGCAGGGCCACGGCTATCTGGATTCAAATGAGGGCGATGAGCCGATCGAGTCGCGCTACGACGAATGGGACTGGTCGCGCGCGACCCTGGACGATGGATCATCGGCAGTGGTCTATGACCTGCGCACCCGAGATGGCCGCGAGCACCTCATCGCCCGCCGATTCCAGACCGACGGCCAGGTGACCGAGTTCGATCCCGGGCCCCGGCACGCACTCGCCCGGACCGGCTGGCGGATCGGCCGATCGATTCGCTCTGAAGGCACAGGCCCTGCGCCACACATCACCCGCACGTTGGAGGACACGCCGTTTTATGTGCGATCGCTTGCCGAGTCCACGGTGGCCGGACGGCAGGTGGTGTCCGTGCACGAGACACTGAACGGCCCCAGGCTGCGCTCAGCGCTGGTCCGACTGATGCTGCCCTGGCGGATGCCACGCCTGCGTTGAGCGCTCGCGTTCGGCCACTGTCACCAGCAGATTCACCATCCAGGCGGCTTTTTCCGCGACGTTGCGCGGCGGCAGATCAGCGATCGCCGAGCGAGCCGCCTCGACCAGAAAGCCGATCGCCTCAAGCGGCAGATGACCGCGTGGCCGGCGGGGCGCCGACAACGCACATGGCAGGCTCTGCGCTACACGAATGAGCTTTCGGCGACCACTTACCACTGCGCGGCGGTTCACCGAATCGAGCCGGGCACGGCGAATCTCCACACCGATGTCGGAATAGATCAGTCGTGCCGCCAGGATCGCCGGACGACAACCTCGCGGCAGATTCCACAGCCCTTCTTCGGCCCGGCGATAAAGCAAGTCAGCCTCGCGCAGCAGCCGTTCGACCAGGCGTCCGATCGCGGCAGAGAACCGCGGATCCAGGAGCCACGCATCGGGATCCAGATCCTCTTCGCGGAGCCACGCAAGCGGAAGATAGATGCGCCCCATGCGCGCGTCCTCACCAACATCGCGCGCGATGTTGGTGAGCTGCATCGCCACGCCCAATTCGCAGGCCCGCGCAAGCGCCCGTTCATCGCGTACTTCCATCACCAGCGCCATCATGGCCCCGACTGTACCGGCCACCCGGGCGCAGTAGTCCAGGAGCTCCTCGAAAGTGTGGTAGCGCCGACCCTGCGCGTCCCACTGAAAACCTTCCAGTAGCGCAAGCGGGATGCGGCGGGGTAACCGATAGCGATGCACCACGCGCGCGAACGCCTGATCGGCCGCGATCGCGTGAGGCGTACCGGCATACACCGCGTCCAACCTGCGATGGAGCGCGGCAAGCGTATCGGGGCTTGCGCCACTCCCATCGACCTCGTCGTCAGCCACACGACAGAACGCGTAGAGCGAGACCGCGGCCTCGCGATAACGCGCAGGCAGCAGCCGCGAGGCCGCAAAAAAAGATTTCGATCCATGCCGCATCAGCTCCACGCAGTCGGGCGCGGGCGCGGCAAGCAGGCGCTCGATCTCTGGGCTCGAATACATGTTCATCGAACGGCCTGCGCGCGTGCAACCCTGGCTGCGGGCGGAATGATTGAATCGAGCACCTTCGCTGACGTGAGTACGCCTGGAATGCCCGCGCCAGGATGCGTGCTGGCCCCCACCAGGTAAAGATCGCGGATGTCTTCGCTGCGGTTATGCGGCCGGAACCAGGCGCTCTGCAGGAGCCGCGGCTCCATGCCGAAGGCTGCGCCCTTGAAAGCAAGATAACGACTCTCGAAGTCGGCCGGCGTGAGATGGCGCTGTGTGCAGATCGCCTCAGACAAGCCGGGCAGCACCGTATCGCTCAGCATCTGCGCGATACGCTGCCGATAGGGTTCGGCGCGACTTGCCCAGTCGATGCCGCCATCGAGGTGCGGCACTGGCGAGAGCACATAAAACGTGTCGCAGCCCTCAGGCGCAAGGGAGGGGTCGGTTGCCGTGGGTCGATGCAGGTAGAGACTGAAGTCGTCGGCCAGCACCTTGCGGTCAAAGATGTCACCCAGCAAATCACGGTAGCGGGGGCCGAGCAGAATCATGTGATGTGGAATGTCAGGGTAGCGCCGGCGCGTACCGAAGTACCAGACGAATAGCCCCATCGAATAGGCTGCGCGTTCCACCTTGCGGTCATTCCACACGCGCCGCGGCTCGGCCTTGAGCAGATGCTTGTAGGTCCAGGCGCTATCGGCGTTGGAGACCACGATGTCGGCGTCGACCCGCTCACCGCTCGCCAGGATGACCCCGCGCGCACGCTGATCCACCACCCGGATGCGCGCGACATCAGCGCCCAACCGGATCTCGCCACCCAGTTCGCCGATCAGCTTCGCCATCGCACGCACGATCGCGCCCGTGCCGCCCATCGCCGAATGCACACCGTGAATTCGCTCAAGCGAGGGTATGAGGCTGTAGACACTGGTGACCGACATGGGGTTGCCGCCGATCAGAAGCGGATGAAAGCTGAAGACCTGACGAAGCTTTTCGCTCTTGAAGTGGCGAGAGGCCATCTGATAGATGCTGCGCCAGGCCCGCATCCGGACCATGGCTGGCAGGGCGGCAAACAGATCGCCAAGCGACTCGAAGGCCACGGTACCCAAGCCCTCGTAGCCCAGCCTGAAGCAGCGATCGGCCTCGGCCATAAAGCGGTGCAGCCCGCCAACATCCTGCGGGCTTACGCGCCTCACCTCCTCGATCATGGCCTGCGGCTCGCGCTGGTAATCGAAGTGGGTGCCGTCATCAAACCGAATCCGGTAGCAGGGATTCATCGGTCGCAGGTCCACGTCATCGGCAAAGCGTCGGCCAGCCAGCGCCCACAGCTCTTCGAGCAGAAACGGCGCAGTCACGATGGTGGGACCGGCGTCAAAGGTGAAGCCGTCTTGCGTGAAAACGCTCGCACGCCCGCCCGGCTGATCGAGCCGCTCGAGCACCGTCACCCGATAGCCCTTGCAGAGCATGCGGATGGCGCAGGCGAGGCCACCAAAGCCGCTCCCAATAATGACCACCCGTGGCGCGGCCGACGAGCCGGCACGACCGGGCATGACACGCGCGGGGGCGGGGCGCGCCTCGCCCGGCGCTGCGTCCCGCTGGAGCGGTTCGATCGGGGCACCTCGTGGGCCGGCAAGCGGCAGGGCGTCGGACGCGGATTGAAGCATCGGCGGTTGTCGCCTCCTAGCGACGGATTCGGGGGGCCGCACCGAAACAAACTGTCCGGGACGACGCCAGGATGTGTAAATTGCAATTGACGTTCGGTTTTGTCAAGCAGAGAATCCACGGATGACTGTCCGCACCGTCCCTACCCTGTCGGCGTTTACCGAGCTGCTCAAACCCATCACCTGGTTTCCACCCATGTGGGCGTTTGCCTGCGGCGTGGTGGCCTCGGGGGCACAGCTCGCCACGCACTGGCCGCTCGCCCTCCTGGGCGTGCTGCTCGCGGGTCCCATGGTGTGTGCAACCAGCCAGGCGGTGAACGACTGGTTTGATCGCCATGTCGATGCCATCAACGAACCGCATCGCCCCATTCCGTCAGGCCGCATGCCCGGACGCTGGGGGCTGTATGTCGCCATCGCCTGGACGGTGCTGTCCCTGCTGGTCGCAACCGGGCTGGGCGTCTGGGGCTTTGCTGCGGCTGCGCTCGGACTGGTGCTGGCCTGGGCCTACAGCATGCCGCCCGTTCGGCTCAAGCAAAACGGCTGGTGGGGGAACCTCGCCTGCGGTCTGTCCTACGAAGGGCTCGCCTGGATCACCGGCGCAGCGGTGATGGCGGGCGGTGCCGTGCCCGAGGCGCGGTCGCTGTTGCTTGCTCTTCTCTACAGCATCGGCGCCCACGGAATCATGACCCTCAATGACTTCAAAGCCATCGAGGGCGATTCGCGCATGGGCATCCGGTCGCTGCCGGTCCAGCTCGGCCCCGATCGGGCGGCACGGGTGGCCTGCTGGGTCATGGCAGTGCCGCAAATCATCGTTGTGATTCTGCTCATCCAGTGGGGGGCGCCGGTGTCGGCGGTATCGGTCGCTGCGCTGATCGCGGCCCAGGCCGTGCTGATGCGTCGCCTGATCGCAGCCCCCATTCAGCAGGCGCTCTTCTACAGCGGCTTCGGCGTACCGCTCTATGTCTCGGGAATGATGGTCAGCGCCTTCGCGCTTCGGGGTCTGGGCTGAGCCGCACGGCACGTATCCGTGAGGCCAATGCGATCAGGGGGAAACAATGAATCAATCGCTCGAACCGGAAGACGAATCCAACTTGCCAGCCGGCTCACCGTTCGGCTGGCTGTCGATCGCACGCCTGGGGCTGATCCAGGCCTGCCTGGGTGGCATCGTGGTGCTCGCCACTTCGACGCTCAATCGCATCATGGTGGTCGAGCTTGCGCTGCCTGCCGTGCTGCCGGGGCTACTGGTCGCCATGCACTATGCAGTGCAGATCCTGCGGCCACGAATGGGCTTTGGGTCGGATCGGTCCGGACGCTGCACGCCCTGGATCCTGGGCGGCATGGCGGTCCTCGCCTGTGGCGGTTTGCTGGGGGCCGTTGCCGTGGTCACCATGAGCGGGTCGCTAGGCGCCGGCATTGCGCTATCGGTGCTGGCGTTTCTCATGATCGGTGTCGGGGTGAGCGCAAGCGGCACGTCGGTTCTGGTCCTGCTTGCCAAGCGGGTGGCTCCCCGCCGGCGCGCGGGTGCCGCCACCCTGGTGTGGCTCATGATGATCGCCGGCTTTGCGGTCACCGCGGGCATCGCTGGCCATCTGCTTGACCCGTACTCGGAAGCCCGTCTGCTTACCGTCGCCGCTGGGGTGGCCGCGATCGCGCTGGTGGTCACCATGCTGATGCTGTTCCGGCTTGAGCGCGCGGTCGACGCGCAAGCCGCGCAAGATGCAGCCCCCGCCTCCGAGGGCTTTCGCGCCACGCTCACCAAGGTCTGGCGCGAACCCGCAGCCCGGCACTTCACGGTTTTCGTGTTCATTTCGATGCTCGCCTTCAGCGCGCAGGACCTCATCCTCGAGCCCTTTGCAGGCACGGTGTTTGGCTTCAGTCCGGGCGAAACCACCAAGCTCTCGGGGCTCCAGCATTCCGGCATCCTCTGCGGCATGTTGCTGGTGGCGCTTGCGGGCAGTGGCCGTATTTTTGGCCGCCGCCTGGGGTCGCTGCGTTTCTGGACAGTGAGCGGCTGTATCGCATCGGGCTTTGCGCTCGCCGGCCTGGTGGCGGCCGGTGTGGCAGGACCGGGGTGGCCGCTTCGCGCCAACGTGTTCCTGCTTGGTGCGGCCAACGGTGCCTTTTCGATCGCGGCCATCGCTTCCATGATGCGGCTCGCGGGCGAAGGTGAAGGCCGTCGCGAAGGCACGCGCATGGGGCTCTGGGGCGCAGCACAGGCCCTGGCCTTTGGCAGCGGCGGGCTTCTCGGCACCGCCCTCTCCGACCTTGCCCGTCTTGTGATCCAGGATACGGCCCTCGCCTACGCGGTGGTGTTTGGCCTCGAGGCGCTCCTTTTCATTCTGGCCGCGCGCCTGGCCAGTCAGATTCGCGAACCGGCCGCCGCAGGCGAAACCCAACAGACCCCACCCCAACCCCTCGCCCCGGGAGGCGCTCATGCCTGAAGACACCCTGTATGACGTCGTCGTGGTCGGCGGTGGCCCCGCTGGCGCCACCGCCGCCGATGATCTCGCTCGCGCTGGTCGGCGTGTATTGCTGGTCGACCGTGCCGGTCGGATCAAGCCCTGTGGCGGCGCGATCCCGCCGCGCGCCATCCGCGACTTCGACATTCCCGACAGCCTGCTGGTCGCGCACGCACGCTGCGCACGCATGATTTCGCCTTCCGATCAGCGGGTCGACATCCCGATTGAAAACGGCTTTGTCGGACTGGTTGATCGCGACGAATTTGATGAGTGGCTGCGGCAGCGTGCCGCACAGCATGGCGCGACCCGGCTGATCGGCACGTTCGAGCGTCTCGATGGCCCTGATGCCGATGGCATCACCACCGTACGCATCCAGAGCCGCGCGAGCGCAGGCGAGCGCGCCGAGGTTTCGGTCAGCGTCCGCACTCGGCTGGTGATCGGTGCCGATGGCGCAAAATCGCGCGTCGCCGCGCAGGCCATCGCCGATTCCGACAAGGGAAAATTCGTCTTTGCCTACCACGAAATTGTGCGCGCGCCAGCCGCCGAAGATCGCGCCGGCGTTGACTACGACCCCTCGCGATGCGATGTCTATTACCGCGGCACGCTATCGCCCGATTTCTACGGCTGGGTGTTTCCCCACGGCAAGTGTTTCTCGGTGGGCACCGGCAGCATGGACAAGGGATTTTCGCTTCGCAGCGCAGTCGCCGACCTGCGCCGAACCGCCGGGCTGGATCGCTTTGAGACACTCCGCCGCGAGGGCGCGCCGATTCCGCTCAAGCCGCTTCCGCGCTGGGACAACGGACGCAATGTGGTCCTGGCAGGCGACGCCTCAGGCGTGGTCGCCCCCGCATCGGGTGAAGGCATTTACTACGCCATGCTGGGCGGCCGCCTTGCAGCCGACGCCGCGCTGGCCGCGCTCCAGAGCGGGCGGGGCGCCGAGCTCGCATCCGCCCGCAAACGCTTCATGAAAGAGCATGGCCGGGTGTTCTTTGTGCTGGGTCTCCTGCAACGGTTCTGGTATGGCAACGACAAGCGGCGCGAACAGTTCGTCAAAATCTGCCGCGATCGCGACGTGCAGCAAATCACATTCGATTCCTACATGAATAAGCGTCTGGTCCGCCGGCGTCCGCTTGCACACTTGCGTATTTTCCTGAAGGATCTTGCGCATTTGTTCGGCATCGCCAAGGCATGAGCCTCCCACAGCAACCTTCCCCGTCCTCCGCCCAGCAGTCCCCTTCACCCGACGCGGCAGCACCGCTTGCGGGCCATGAGGTCGTTGCGCCCGCGCGCGGCCTCGGCATCGACTCGCTTGTCGCAGCGGTCGCGGTCATCATCGTCGCTGGCACGGGCGGCGCACTGACCCGGCTGGATGATTGGTACTACGCGCTCAAGCAGCCCGCGTTCAAGCCTCCCGACTGGGCTTTCGGGCCCGCCTGGACGTTGCTCTTTTTCATGATTGCCTGGGCGGCCGTGGTCGGCTGGCGCGCCGGCGTCCATCGCAAGCCATCGCCCCGAACGCGCATGCTCACGCTGTTGGCGATCAACGCACTCGCCAATGTGGGCTGGAGCCTGCTCTATTTTTTTCTGCGTCGCCCCGACTGGGCACTCGCCGAGGTGGTGATCCTGTGGGGCTCGATCGTAGCGCTCATTCTCCACTTCCGACCCTACGCACCCCGCGCAGCACTCCTCCTTGTGCCCTACCTGCTCTGGGTGAGTTTTGCTGCGGTGCTGAATTTTGAGGCGGTGCGGCTCAATCGTTAACCGCGTGTCACCGGTTGCACGGCTACGGCCACTAACGGCCGCTGCTCATTACAATCGCCAGTTCCAGAGCCCACGTCCCAGGTGATAACCATGGCTGTGATCAACCCCAGCGCCGATGCTGAACGCGCCTTTCAGGTGATGAAGCAGGGTGGAATCGCGATTCTTCCCAACGATGTCGGCTACTCCCTCATTGCAGCCCACGGCCCGGCGCTACGCCGTATCTTCGACACCAAACGGCGAGCGCCCACCAAGCTGAACGCCATGCTGGGTAACGATGACCTGCACCGCGAACTTCATAGGGTGAGCGAGCGCGGACGTGCGATCGTACAAGCCATCACCCAGGACTATGATCTGCCGCTTGGGCTGATCGCACCCTGCGATGCCGACCATCCGCTCCTTCGCAAACTCGACCCGGATACCTATGAGCGCAGCACCAAAGACAATACCCTGCTGATGCTGCTCAATTCCGGGCCTTTTCATGCCGCCATCACCCAGGTGAGCCTGCGCGAGCAAACACTCCTGTTCGGGTCGTCTGCCAACCTTTCACTGCACGGCACCAAATTCAGGGTGGAAGACATCGAACCCGAAATCCTCGCC
>JALREG010000364.1 GCA_023253905.1 Burkholderiaceae bacterium | reverse complement strand
TGACCGAGCGCGCGTACGACAACCCGAAGTTTGTAGAAGACCTGATCCGGGATGTGGCGGCGCGGTTATCTAAAGACGCGCGGATTGGTCGCTATGCAGTGGAGGTGGAGAACTTCGAGTCGATCCACAACCACTCGGCCTGGGCGCGCATCGAGTCAAACTGAACGCTACACGGTTGCGTGCGGAGGTTTCCCGTGATGCACTCCTCATCGGATCGCTACCGCTCGCCAGCGAAGGTTCTGCATTGGGTCACCGCGCTGATCGTGATGGCAGTGGTGATCCCCGCCGGCGTCTGGATTCGCTACTTCGAACCCGCCGACCAGGCGTTCAAGATGCGGCTCTACAACATCCACGAAAGTTTTGGCGTTGTGGTGTTCGTGCTGGTGCTGCTGAGGCTGGTGTACCGGTGGCTGTATCCACCGCCCGCCTGGCCCGTCGAAACGCCTGCCTGGGTGCGGCTTATGGCGGGCTTTTCGCACGCGAGCCTCTACGCGCTGTTGGTCTTGATGCCGATCACCGGGTTTCTTGCGACCAACGCCTGGGGCTTTCCGCTGAAGGTATTCGAAGTGCTGCCCCTGCCTTCTCCAATCGGAAAGGATGAAGCGATCGCGAAGGCACTGTCGTTTACGCACTGGTGCGGCGCGGTCTCCATGGGGACACTCCTCGCCGCTCATGTGGCGGGCGGCGTTTATCACCGTTTCATGGCGCGCGATGCCCTCTCGCGCCGCATGTTCTGAGATTCCTCCCTATGGCTTCCCATTCCACCGCTTCTGGCGCCTTCCCTTCCAGCGGCGAGCCGCCCCGGCTGACCGGACGCCGGGTGCTGTTCGGCTCGCTGGTATTTCTTACCGCGGCGGGGCTGCTCGCCCTGATGGCAGCGGCACTTTTTCTGCCTGCGGGCATCGATGCCTGGGGCATCGCGATGCTGGCTGCGTTCGTGCTCACGCTTCCCTGGACCACTATCGGCTTCTGGAATGCGCTGATCGGTTTTCTGCTGATGACCTTCGCGCGAGACCCGGAAGGTTTGGTGGCGCCGCACCTGCGTAGCATTGGGGGCGATGAAGCGATCGACAGTTCCACTGCGATCGCGGTGTGCATCCGGAACGAAGACCCCGAGCGGTTGGCCCGAAACCTGAGCTGGATGATCGAGCGGCTGGCCGCCACCGGCGAGGGCCGCTGGTTTCATGTTTACATGCTGAGTGACAGCAACCAGCCCGACATTCTGGCTGCTGAAAAAGCGCTCGCCGATTCGCTCTCGGCGCGCTTCGAGGGACGCGTGGCGGTGACCTGGCGCCAGCGGGTGGGCGGCGAGGGTTTCAAGGCGGGCAACCTGCGCGACTTTCTCGATCGCTGGGGCAATCGTCATGAGTACATGATCGTGCTCGATGCCGACAGCGTCATGACCCCCGCGGCCATGTTGCGGCTGGTGCGCATCATGCAGACCAATCCGAAAATCGGTATTTTGCAGACGCTTGTCACCGCATTGCCCTCTGACAGCGCATTTGCCCGCGTGTTTCAGTTTGGCATGCGCCTGGGCATGCGCTCCTGGACGCTGGGCGCGGCATGGTGGCAGGGTGACTGTGGCCCTTACTGGGGGCACAACGCGATCATCCGAATTCAGCCGTTTGCCGAACATTGCCGTCTGCCGGTGCTGCCAGGCCGTCCGCCGCTGGGTGGTCATGTGCTGAGTCACGATCAGCTGGAAGCGGTGCTGATGCGTCGTGCGGGCTATGAAGTGCGGGTGCTGCCCGACGAGGGCGGCAGTTGGGAGGAAAACCCCCCGCACCTGATCGAATTCATCCGTCGTGATCTGCGTTGGTGCCAGGGCAACATGCAGTATTTCCGCTTCCTTGGTATGCCGGGACTGCGTCCGGTCAGTCGCTGGCAGCTGTGGATCGCGATCGCCATGTATCTGAGCGGTCCGGGCTGGATTGGCTTCACCGTGTTCGGCCTCATTCGCCAGGGGCCGATGGATGCCGATCTGGGGCTTTTGCTGCTGGTGTTGTCGCTCACCATGAATTTCGCCCCCAAGCTGGCCACACTCGCCGATGTGCTGTTGCGCAGGCGCTTGCGTGAGGCATTCGGTGGCGCGCCGGCTGTCCTTCTGAGTGCGCTCGCCGAAACCGTGTTCACGATGCTGATCGTGCCGATCTGTGCGTTATCGGTCACCCTGTTCGTTCTGGGTCTTCCGCTGGGCCGGCAGATGGGCTGGACCGCTCAGCAGCGCGATTCTGAAGGGGTACCGCTTGGGTTTGCGCTGCGCCGGCTGTGGGTGCACACGGTGGCAGGCATTGCATTCGCGGTGTCGCTGTTTCTGCTCGCGCCGGGTGCGTTGTGGATTGCCTTGCCGTTCTACACCGGCCTGGGTGCGGCGATCCTGATCACCATGGTGAGTGGCGCGCCGCGTGTCGGTTCGCTCGCGCGCGATGCAGGACTCTGCCGCCTGCCTGAAGAGGTACGTAGCGCAGGTCCTGACTGCGCCTCGACGCTGATCGGCTTCAGTTCGGTTGCCGCAGGCGCTCGGTAATGTCGCCTCATCGTGCGGCGGCACGGGGCGCGGTCTGCGCGCTGGGTCTGGCAATCGGCTTGTTTGCCGTGGGGCCGGTCCGCGCCGAGGGGCGAGACGAGATGCGGGTTCAGTTTGTCGACGCGAGCAAGCCCACGCGCTGCGCCGAGGAAGACAACCTCTATGTGAAGCTGGAAGCGTCGGGCGTTCGTAGCTTTTCGTTGTCGGTTGAACATCCGCCCTACATCGCCACGGTAACCTCCGACAGCACTGCGCCCGATTTCACGCACTGCGATATGAGCGGCGATCCCAAGCACGCGTTCACACCGCGCGAGCTCATCCTGTACGAAAACGATTCGATCCGGCTGGTGGGTCACACCTTCTTCAACTTCTGGCGGCCAGACATCGTGGAGGTGAAGGTGGGCGAGCGCGTTGAGCGCGGACTCCATCTCCTCCAGTTGCTGCGTCGCGGGCCGAAGCGCGACATCGAAATTCTGGTGCTGTATCCGGCTGATGGCTATTGGCGTGCCAAGCCGCTACCGCCTGCACAACTGCCGGACAGCGCCTATGGCAGTTCATTCCTGTTCGGCCCGATCGAGGAGGACGGCCGGCCGCTGGTGGCGATCCGCGCGCTCGAGTTCGATCCTGCGACGCTGCGCTTCACGCTCCAGTTTGGTCGCGGTGGTTTGGGTACCCTGACGGTGGCCGAGGCCACGCCTCAGCGCACGCGAGTGGTGATGGATCTGGGCGTGACCTCAACCGGTCAGACGCCGTTCGCAGCATTGCGCTCCATGTTCGTGACCATTGACAATGCCGATGCTTCGGTCGCGGCCTGGCGAGAGGGTTCTGGCACGCGGTCAGCGCCTATCATCGGATTTGGTCGATTCGAATCGAGCCGCGCCCGCTTCGGACGCGATTCCCCTTCCCGGCACAACCTCAGTGCGCCGGATCATGTGTTCGCCGATTTCAGTCGGGCGCCTGCCGACAGCCGCCCGCGGAGTCCTCGATGAATGCGGTTACAGAGCCGCTTGCGCTGGGTAAGGGTTTACCGCCGGAGCCGCCGGCGGTCGACAGCCCCGCCTGGCAGGCGTTACTTGCCGTGCGATACGGTGATCGGGCGTTCGCCTTCGCGTCGGCATCGCCCTCGACAAGCGCCCCCGGGGCGGTAGCGCACGCAGATGACGCGGTGCTCAATTCACTCTACAGCCCGCTCTGTTCGGTCGCCCTTGATGAAGGCTTTGCCATTGCCCATCTGGCGCAGAGTCTGGATGGGCGTATTGCCACGGTCGGTGGCGTCTCAAGATGGCTGAGCGGCGACGAAGATCTGCTCCACACCCACCGGATGCGCGCGCTTGCCGACGCGGTGGTGGTGGGGGTGAATACCATTCTTTACGATGATCCGCAGCTCACCGTTCGCCGCTGCACGGGTCGTCATCCGGTGAGGGTGGTGATCGACCCGGAATTCCGGCTTGACGGTTCGCAGCGAGTCTTCACCGATCCTGTAGCGCCGACGCTTCTCGTCGTGGCCGCCGATCGTGCGGCGGGGCGGCAGTTTCTCGGACATGCCGAGGTTGTTCCGCTGGAACGTGGAGCCGGTGGTGACCTCGACCCGGTCGCCATCCGCCGCGTACTGGCCTCGCGCGGGCTGCACTGGCTCTTCATTGAGGGCGGTGGCACCACCGTGTCGCGGTTTCTTCGCGCCGGCGCGCTCGAGCGTTTACAGCTCACGATTGCGCCGGTCATCCTGGGGTCAGGGCGTCCCTCCCTTCAGTTGCCGGTGATCGAGGATCTGCGCGATAGCCTGAGGCCCGTCACCCGTCAGTTCCAACTCGGCATCGATACGCTGGTTGAGTGTGTCTTCCGTGGTTGAGCACGCACCGGCTGCGATCTGATCGTTCACCGTGTCCGATTCCAATACCGCTCGGGCTTTCTGGGTCCGTGAACCGCTCGCGGGCGAGCTTCGTCGCGAAGCACTCCGCGATATGGGCCCAGGTGAAGCGCGCGTTCGGGCGCTGGTAAGTGGCCTCAGTCGCGGCACCGAAACGCTGGTGTTCGCGGGGGAGGTGCCGGCCAGCCAACGTGCGCTCATGCGCTGTCCGCACCAGGAAGGCGAGTTCCCCGGCCCGGTCAAGTATGGTTACTGCTCGGTGGGTCGGGTGGAGGCGGGGCCTTCCGATTGGACGGGTCGTCGGGTGTTCTGTCTCTATCCGCACCAGGATCGCTATGTGGTGAGCGTCGATGCGCTGGTACCCATTCCCGACGCGGTGCCGTCCGAGCGGGCGGTGCTCGCTGCCAATCTCGAGACTGCGATCAATGGTTTGTGGGACGCAGCGCCCCGCATTGGCGATCGGGTGGCGGTGGTGGGCGCCGGTGTGGTGGGGAGTCTTTGCGCGGCGCTGCTTGCGCGCATCCCGGGCGTCAGCGTCGAGCTGATCGATATCGACCCGCGCCGCGCGACACTGGCGGCGGCGCTGGGCTGTCGCTTTTCGCTACCGTCGCAGGCAACGCCAGAGGCCGATCTGGTGGTGCACGCGAGTGGCCACTCAAGCGGACTCGCTACAGCGCTTCGGATTGCCGGGTTTGAGGCGACCGTGCTCGAACTCAGCTGGTATGGCGAGCGCGAAGTGAGCGTACCGCTTGGCGAGGCGTTTCACTCGCGGCGTCTGACGCTTCGGTCTTCACAGGTAGGCGCGGTGGCCACGGCGCAGCGCGCGCGCTGGAGCTATCGTCGACGTCTGACGCTGGCTCTCGAACTGCTCGCTGATCCGGTGTTTGAGGCCTGCCTGGGCGGGCGCAGCCATTTTTCTGATTTACCCGAGACGCTTGCGCGTCTGACCCGCTCGCCCGATGGTGAACTCTGCCATCGTGTGATTTACGACCAAGGCGCGTGACGCGTCCTTTCCCTCTCTGCCCTCTGCCCCTGGAGCCTACCTATGTACGCGCTTGCCGTCTCCGATCACATCATGATTGCCCACAGTTTTCGTGGCGAGGTCTTCGGACCTGCGCAGAAGCTGCATGGCGCAACCTACGGCGTTGAAGTGGAGTTTCGACGCGCCGAGCTGGATCAGCACGGGCTGGTCTGCGATATTGGCCTCGCGCTCAATGTGCTGAAAGAGGTGCTGGCGGGCTTCAATTACCACAACCTCGACGAGCTTCCCGATCTGGCGGGTCGCAACACCACCACCGAATTCATGGCCGGTGAAATCTTTCGCCGGATGAAGGCGCGCGTGGCGGCGGGCGCAGTGGGCCCGGGCACCGCAGGCGCAATTGAGTCGATGCGGGTGGTGCTGCGCGAGTCGCCGGTTGCGTGGGCAAGCTTCGAGGGTTCGCTGCGTTGACCAACCGGATTGTCTTGGCAGTGCCGGGTGCGCTTGCGCAGCGTACCGGCGGATATCTGTACGCGCAGCGGGTCGTTGACGGTTTGCGTGCCATGGGCCGCGAGGTCCGGGTGGCCGAGCTGGGAGGATGTTTTCCGCAAGCAGATGAAGCGGCGCGCGTTTCGGCCGAGGCCATGCTCGCCGCCACACCCGCGGGGTCGGTCGTGGTGATCGACGGGCTCGCGCTTCCCGCGTTTGATCGCTCGCTGGTGCGGGCGACGGAGCGCCTGCCGGTATTGGGCTTCATCCATCACCCGCTCGCGCTCGAAACCGGTCTGTCGGTCGGGGCCGCAGCGAGGCTGGGAGCCATTGAAACAGCACTCTGGTCGCGACTCGATGGCCTCATCTGTGCGAGCCCTGCGACGGCCCGGGAGGTCCTCGCGGCAGGCGTTCTGCCTGGGCGAGTTGCGGTGGCCGAGCCCGGGGTCGATGTGCCGCCCCTGGATCTCGGTGCTGGGAAGGAACGGGTCGAGGGCGCGGTGCGTCTGCTGTGTGTGGCCACGATCACGCCGCGTAAGAATCATCAGATGCTGGTGCAGGCGCTCGCGCGTGTGCGCTCAACAGATTGGCGTCTTGACTGCGTGGGTAGCCTCGATCGCGATCCGGTCACCGTGGCGTCGCTTCGTCGATTGATTGATTCGCTGGGACTGGCTGATCGCATCACCCTTCATGGCGAGCAGCCCGATGCGTGGCTCGCGAGAGCCTGGCGAGAAGCCGATCTCTTTGTTCTCGCCTCCGACCATGAGGGTTACGGCATGGTCTACACCGAGGCGCTCGCGCAGGGTTTGCCGATCGTTGCGACGAATGCGGGAGCCACGCGCGATACCATCCCGGCTGCGGCTTGCCGGCTGGTGCCGCCCCGGGATGTGGCAGCCTTTGCGGCGGTGCTTCAAGGGGTGATTGGCTCGGCCGAACAGCGACAGATCTTGCAAGCGGGCGCGCGCGAGGCGCGGGCCACGCTGGTGCCCTGGCCTGCTGCGGTACGGCGTTGGGCGAACGCGCTGGATCGCCTGAGCGGGAGGATTTCCATGGGGTTGGGGTGGACGAGTGGCCGGTGGTCAGGCGCGGGCGCGTCGGAGCCGGTACATGGAGCACTTCCCGGGGCCCCGCGAAGTGTCGCTTCGGGTACGCCCCTGAACGCGGAGCCCGCCCGATGAGTGGTTTCGATGCCGACTGGCTCGCCCAGCGCGAGCCCTTCGATCTCGCCGCCCGCTCCCGCCCTTTGGAAGATGCGTTTGCCGAGGCCTTGATGCAGCACCGCGCGGCCCGCACCTCGACACTTCGTCTGGCCGACCTGGGCGGGGGAACCGCTGCGAATTTTCGCGCACTTGCACCCCGGTTGGACGGCGATCAGCATTGGGTGCTGTTCGATTTTGATCAACAGCTCCTCGATCAGGCGCCCGCCCGCATCGCGCGCTGGGCCCGTGCGCAGGGCTGGGAAGCCGTGGAATCCGCGGGCCGTTGCGAGGTGCAGGCCGGCCCCGCCCGCTGGCGGCTCGAGACGCAGAGAATCGATCTGGCGGCCTCGCTTGAAACGCTCGATGCCAGGCGATTTGACGGCATTGTCACCACGGCTTTCCTCGATCTCGTCTCCAACGATTGGTTGGCTCGGTTTGCGCGCTGGCTGGTCGAGGCCGACCGACCGCTCCTTGCGACGCTGACCGTGGACGGACGCCGTTCGTGGTATCCCAAGGTGATCGATGATGACCTGATCGACCGAGCCTTTCGCGCCCACCAGGGCGGTGACAAAGGGTTTGGCGAATCGGTCGGGCCAGGCGCGGGTGCGGCGCTTGCGGACTGTCTGCGGGCGCTCGATTGTCCCATTGCGCTTGCCGAAAGCGACTGGCAGATCGGCGGATCCGCCGATTCAGCGATGCTCGACCGGATGGCAGACGAGGCGGTGGCGGTGGCGCTCGAAATCGATCGCCAGGCGAGTGATCGTTTGGCGCGGTGGCGCCAGACGCGTGCGGCGCAGATTGCAAGCGGGCAGGCGCGGCTGGTCATTGGGCATGTGGATCTGCTCGCCGCACCGGGTCAACGGTCCGGCCTCAATTCGCTCCGGGAAACGCGGGCCCGGTCCGACCGCTGACCGGCAGCGCCTGTGGCTGAATGCCGCGCGCCCACGTAACAGCGTGACCACGTCAGGCAGCGAGCCAACGGTCGTGTTGGAGAACTGCAGGTATCCACAACCACTCAGCCTGGGCGCGTATCGAGTGGAACTGACCGCCGCGGGTGATCGATGCCGCGCGGCGCAGGCGCGTGGTCAGTCCCTGAAGTTCTCGTAGGCGAGCGGCAGGTCGGTGACCTCTTTTTTGAGAAGCGCAATTGCCGCCTGAAGATCATCGCGCTTGGCGCCCGTGACCCGCACCGTGTCGCCCTGAATGCTTGCCTGCACCTTGAGCTTACTGTCTTTGACGAGCCGCACGATTTTCTTGGCGTGATCGCCGGGCACACCGTGCCGCACGGTAATCAGCTGTTTGACCTTGTCACCGCCAATTTTCTGAACGTCGCCGATATCGAGAAATCGCACATCAACACCGCGTTTGGCGAACTTGCCAAGCAGAACGTCGCGCACCTGACCGAGCTTGAAATCGTCGTCAGCGAAGGCGGTGAGTTCGCGCTCCTTCTGTTCGATTCGGGCATCCGAGCCCTTGAAGTCAAAACGATTGGCGATTTCCTTGTTGCTCTGATCGAGCGCATTACGTACCTCGACCAGATTGGCTTCGCAGACGATATCGAAGGATGGCATCGGAGGTCTCCTGATGAGCGGGGTGTTTGCGGTGACGCTTCAGCGCAGCATCTTCTCGAAGAACCGGGCCTGCCCCATCTTGGGGTCGAGCTGGTAGGGCGCAAACCCCGCATCGGTGTATGCCGCGATCGCCGACCGGTT
This sequence comes from Burkholderiaceae bacterium, assembly GCA_023253905.1. The sequence goes on along the minus strand of JALREG010000364.1, from coordinate 4,941 downwards.
ACCCTCGAGCACTTCAAGCGTGAGTTTGCAGCATCCCGTGGCCCGCGCGTGTAATTCTGCCTGCGAGAGCAGGGCGCGACCGATGCCCTGCCGCCGGAAGGGCGCGGACACCATGATGTCGTGCACATTCAGAAGAGGCTGGGCGCGGAAGGTGGAGACGCCCTCAAAACAGTTGATAAGGCCGACAGCCTGATCGCCCGCGAACGCGAGCCATCCCGCGTAGTGCGGGCGCGCAGCCAGCACTGCGCAAAGCGACGCCCGCACCTGCGCGCTGAGCGCATGCCCACCGCCTTCGGGCGAGCGGGCGTATTCATCAAGGAGGGTGACCAGAGCCTGCGCATGAGCTGCGATCGACAGGTTGATTCTGACGATGGGATACCGAGTGGGGGGTGTCATGGTCGATCACGGAACCGGATGGGCGACTACGATCAGCCTGCCGAGCGCGCTTCCAGCGCCTCCCAGCGCTCCAGGCACTCGGCGAGCTCGACCTCGATCGCTGCATGCCGCGCGGCGATCGCGCGGGCGTCGATACCCGCCTCGCGGTAGGTCTGCGGGTCGGCGAGTCGTGCGGCGAGCGTAGCCTGTTCGGTTTCCAGCGTATCAATCTTTCCGGGTAGCGCCTCGAGTTCGCGCTGCTCTTTGTAGGACAGACGCTGACGGCCAGGGCGCGGGGTTGAGCGGGGATCGGGGTGAGCCGACGTATCAGGCGGATTGTCCCCGGTTTGGGGGCCGGCGGACGGGGTCCCCCTGGCGGTGGAACCCGCGCGTACGGTCGGCGCGGCGGCTCCCTCGGCTGCGGCCTGACGTGTGCGCGCCGCCATCACATCTGCGTGGCCGCCCGCGTATTCAAGCCAGCGGCCGTCACCTTCGAAGGCGATCGACTGCGTGACCACCGCATCCAGAAACGCCCGGTCATGGCTCACGAGCAGCACGGTACCGGCGTAATCGGCCAGCAGCTCCTCGAGGAGCTCCAGCGTCTCGATATCCAGATCATTGGTGGGTTCATCGAGCACCAGCAGGTTGGTGGGCCGGGCAAACAGACGGGCGAGCAGCAGGCGGTTTCGCTCGCCACCCGACAGGCTCTTCACGGGTGAACGGGCACGTTCAGGTGCAAACAGAAATCGGCCGAGATAGCTCATCACGTGCGTGCGCTGCCCGCCGATCTCGATCCAGTCTGAACCCGGGCTGATGGTGTTGACGAGACTCGCCTCTTCATCGAGCTGCTCGCGCATCTGATCGAAATAGGCCACCTCAAGCTGGGTGCCCCGTCGCAGATGACCTTCATCGGGAGCGATCTCACCCAGGATGAGCTTGATGAGGGTGGTTTTACCCGCACCATTGGGGCCGATCAGCCCCACCCGGTCGCCGCGGCTGATGATGCTGTCCAGCCCCCGAACCACCCATCGTCCGCCCCAGGCTTTTCCCACCCCGGTGAGTTCCGCCACCAGCTTGCCTGAGCGCTCACCCGAGTCGATCTCGATTCGTACCCGCCCCACTCGCTCGCGGCGCTGCTCGCGTGCGCGCCGAAGCGAATCGAGCCGCCTCACCCGACCTTCGTTACGCGTACGGCGTGCTTCCACGCCCTGCCGGATCCAGACCTCTTCCTGGGCGAGCAGTTTGTCGAACTTTGCGTTGATCACCTGCTCCTGGGCGAGCTCATCGGCCTTGCGACGCTGATACGCGGCGAAACTGCCTGGATAGGAGCGAATCACCCCGCGGTCGAGTTCAACGATTCGGGTGGCGACGCGGTCCATCAGCCGGCGATCATGGGTGATGAGAAGCGTGGCTTCGCGGCGTGCCGCGAGCAACTCCTCCAGCCAGCTGATCGACTCGATATCGAGATGGTTGGTGGGCTCATCGAGCAGCAGCAGATCGGGTTCGCAGACCAGCGCCCGAGCGAGTGCTACGCGCTTGCGGGTACCGCCCGAGAGGCTGCCCAGCCTCGCATCCGGATCGAGCTGAAGCCGCGACAGGACGCTATCGATCCGGTGCGTGACCGTCCAGGCGTTGGCCGCTTCGAGTTCGGTCTGCACCGTGGCGAGTTCGGTGGTGAGGGCTTCAGTCTCCGCGACCGATGACCCGGCAGGGGCGCCAGCCGCACCGGCTAAGGCCTCGGCGAGCCGGTGATGACGCGCGATCAGGTCGGCATGATCGGGCAGGGCCGAGGCTACCGCCTGATGGATGGTGTGCGACTCGTCGAAGACCGGCTCCTGTGCCACATAGGCGAGCGTACAGCCGCTCTGCCGCACGATCCGGCCGTCGTCGAGCTGAATCAGGCCGGCCAGCGCCTTGAGGAGCGATGACTTGCCGGTGCCGTTACGACCGATCAGCGCGACCCGCTCGCCTGCCTCGATCGCGAGCGCCGCATCATCGAGGAGCGCAACATGGCCAAATGCAAGCCTCGCCCCCTGTATCGAGAGGAGGCTCATGAGAAGGCGATCGTGCTCAGGGGGTGGCGTGCGCGATGAATTCGGCGGGGGCCGGGGCGCCCCACTGCGAGCTGAGACCTTCTTCCGCCGACAGCAGATTCGGGCTCGCGCGGTTGTTCAGCATGTCGGTGTCGCACCAGTGCTCATGCACCCGGCCCCAGGGGTCTTGCCAGTAGTCGAAGATTTGGCTGCCAAGCACATGACGACCGATACCCCACACATGCTGATAGCGGTTGGCGCCCTTCAGGTGCTCGTGGCCCAGCATCACATCATCAAAATTCTGCACTTCGAAGGAGATATGGTTGAGCCCGGTCTTGGGCCCTTCGATGCACAGGAAAGTGTGATGGTCGACAAACGTTTCGCCGCGATCGCAGCGGTTGAAGGACGCGATGATGTTGTCAGGAGACCCGGCATAGACATCATCCGAGCAGACCAGGCCCAGGGTTTCACGGTACCAGCGCACTTTCTCCATGGCATTCGTGGTCATGTAGACGGCGTGCGCAATTCGCTTCACCTGTGAGGGACCTCGATCGAGTCGCATGAGTTCACCCGAGCGGCGAAGCTTTTCATCGCCCCAGTTCAGCACGTGACGGCGGGTGGGCAGTTTCGCGAGCGGCGTCATGCCGGTGATGAGTTCCACCTCATAGCCCATCGGATCTTTCAGGCGCACCCGCTTGCCGCCCCCTGGCTCATCGACGTTTTCAATGCCAGAGGCACCCGACACTTTGCTTGCGGCCTTCAGATCGTCTTCGCTTTCAACGTGGAACGCGAGACCGAGGCAGCGGGCGTCGCTACCCAGATGCGTGATGTGGATGCGCGCCTGCGGATCGGTGCCACGCATGAACAGCCGGTCAGGGGTTCGGCTGGTGACCGCCAGGCCAAACCGGGTCAGGAATTCCTCGGATACGTCGAGGCTGGGCGATTGCAGACGGCAGTAGGCGAGGTCGGTGACCTTGACGACGGGCATGAGCGAGTCCTCCAGAGCGATGAAGTGTTGGTCACGGGGGCCTGTACCGCCGCTACCTGGGCGGTGGTGACAGCGGCCCAACCGTGGCGGTTGCAGCTGCGACGGGCTCGATGATAGGCTGGAACGGGCTGGTCGTCGACCGACGGTGACAGATGTCGGAGCGTAGCCTGTCATTGCTCATGACGCGCCTCGGGCGCGGCCAAGCACCTTCAAAAAATCCTGCGGCAGGCGGTCGCCGCGCCAGCCGACATGGTGATCAGGCCGGATCAACACATGGTTCGCGCCGTAGAGCCCGCGCGCCGTGTCGCCTCTCACCTGCACCGTATCGAGCGGGACCCCTGCCTTTCTCGCATCGGTGGCCAGGGTTTCCGCGGCTGTCACGTCGGCACCCTCCAGACAGAGCAGCGTGAAATCGCGACCAAAGCAGTCGAAGATTGCGCGCTGGTCGTCCACCCACAGGTGCGGGGCGCGTGCACCCGGGATGGCGTGCGCGCGGTAGGCGTACCAGTCATCGGCTGGCGCGTGCGACGCGTCGAGCCCGATCAGGGGCGAATCGGCGTAGAACATGCCCAGATGAATGCCGGGGATATCGAACTCGCGGCGCGCATGGTCGGCCAGTCGCTCGCCCAGCACCGCACGCGCTGCGCGGCCGTCGTCGCTGTCGTGCTCGAGATGCTCGGGTAGGGGCAGGCGGCCAATGCTTTCGGCCATGGCGTATGAGAAGCGCGTGTTTCGACGTGCGATGGGCTGACGCTCGGCCTGATAGCTGGCAAGGAGCGACGGTCCTCCCCAGCCCTGACAGACGGCCGCGAGCTTCCATCCCAGGTTCACCGCATCGTCGACCGCGGTGTTGTAGCCCTGCCCACCGGTGGGCGTGAACAGATGGGCGGCGTCGCCCGCGAGCAGCAGTCGGGGTTCGGGCGAATCGTCAGCAAAACGCTCAGCGACCAGCATGTAGCCGGCCGTCCATTCAGACATGCCGATGATGTCGAAATCAAACTGCGCGCCCATGGTGGCGATCAGGCCGCGTTCGGCAAACTCGCGGGTCGGGGTGACCCCGGCGGGCAGTTGCAGTGCACAGGCGATCTGGCCCGCGCCGTCAATCGAGATCGTGAGGCCGCGGCACTCGCGGTTGATGGCCCAGTATTGCCAGGACCGCTTTTTGCCGGTGGCGGCATAGAAATCGGGCGAGCGAAAGTACACGGTGAGCATTCGCCCGCCCATGAAATCGCGATCGTCCTCGCGCAGGCCCTCATAGCGGATGCCCAATGCCTCGCGTACCCGGCTGCGCGGGCCGTCGCAGCCCACCACATAGTCGGCCTCAATCTGCAGGGCCTCGCCGGTATGGGCCGATTCGCAATGCAGCAGGCCGCCTGCGTCCAGTCGCTCCACCGATGTCACCCGCGTACCGAGCCGAAGCGTGACCGAGGCGTGGCGACGGACCTCCTCCAGCAGCACCGGCTCAATCAGCATCTGCTGCCCGCGGTGTAGCGGCTCCGGCGTGGGCCAGCGGTCGTCATGCGCTGCGCGTCGGGTGCGAGCCTC
>JALREG010000334.1 GCA_023253905.1 Burkholderiaceae bacterium | reverse complement strand
CTACATCGGTTCGCACACCGTGCGACTGCTCGTCGCCCAAGGCCGCGACGTCGTGGTGCTCGACTCCCTCGAACTCGGTGACCGCTCGCGCATCGCGGGCGTCCCATTCGTCGAGGCCGACATCGCCGATGAACGCGCAATCGAGAAGGCCTGCCGCAAGTACGGTCACGACCGTGGCGTGGCCCTTCCCGAAATCGTGGTCTACGACAAGTCCTTCCATGGCCGCTCGCTCGCCACCTTATCGGCTACCGGCAACGAAAAAGTGCAGAAGGGTTTCGAACCGCTGGTCGAAGGCTTTGTTCGCGTGCATCTGAACGACGCCGATGAGATCCGGCGGGTGGCCGCCGACCGCCCTAATGTGGTCGCAGTATTCGTCGAAGCCATTCAGGGTGAGGGCGGCATTCAGCCGGCACACGCCGACTATCTGCGCGAGCTGCGCCGCCTCTGCGATGAAAAGCAGTGGCTCCTCATGATCGATGAGGTGCAGTGCGGCATGGGACGCACCGGCAAGTGGTTTGCGCATCAGTGGGCGGGTGTCCTGCCCGATGTCATGCCGCTTGCCAAGGGTCTGGGTTCGGGTGTGCCCATTGGCGCGGTGGTGGCTCATGGCGCGGCGGCCGAGGTGTTCCAGCCTGGCAATCACGGCACCACGTTTGGCGGTAACCCGCTTGCCATGCGCGCGGGCATCGCCACGATCGAGGCCATGGAGGCCGAACACCTGCTTGATAACGCGGCGCAGGTTGGCGGATTCATCATCGCCCGCATTCGCGAACATTTTGCCGGTAACCCCGGCCTGGTCGAGGTACGCGGCCAGGGTCTCATGATCGGTATCGAACTCGATCGCAGCTGCGGCGATCTGGTCGGTCAGGCGCTTGCCGCCGGGCTGGTGCTCAACGTTACCGCCGATCGCGTGGTGCGTTTGCTGCCGCCTCTCATCCTGTCGCGCGAGCAGGCGCAACTGCTTCTCGATCGGTTGATTCCGCTGATCGAAGCAAGGTTGGCCCGGCCCTGACCGCGGCCAGGCCAGCCTCCGCCCATCCAGCGTGCTGCCATGACAACCCGGCATTTTTTGCAGTTCCGTGATCTGAGCCGTGACGAGATTCAGTATCTGTTCGAGCGTTCGCGGCTGATCAAGGAGCGCTACAAGCGCTACGAAACCTATCATCCGCTCGCCGACCGTACGCTGGTCATGATCTTCGAAAAGGCGAGCACCCGCACCCGGCTCTCCTTTGAGGCGGGCATGCACCAGCTGGGTGGCTCGGCCATCTATCTCAACACCCGCGACTCGCAGTTGGGCCGAGGCGAACCGGTCGAAGACGCCGCCCAGGTCATCTCCCGCATGTGCGATCTGGTCATGATCCGCACCTTCGAGCAGGAGATCATCGAGCGGTTTGCGCGCCATTCCCGGGTGCCGGTTGTGAATGGCCTCACCAACGAATACCACCCTTGTCAGATCCTCGCTGACATCTTCACTTACATCGAGCACCGCGGCTCGATCGAGGGCCGCACGGTGGCCTGGATCGGCGACTCGAACAACGTCTGCAACACCTGGCTGCAGGCAGCCGAGGTACTGGGCTTTAACGTGCACGTGTCCACGCCCCCGGGTTACGAGGTCGAACCTGAGCGTGCGGGCCTCTTCGGCACCGATCATTTCGAGGAATTTTCCAATCCGCTTGAGGCTTGCCGGGGCGCCGATCTGGTCACCACCGATGTCTGGACCAGCATGGGCTTCGAGCAGGAAAACGACATGCGCAGAAAGGCGTTTGCCGACTGGTGCGTGGATGCCGAGATGATGTCGGTTGCAAGCCCGGACGCGGTCTTCATGCACTGCCTGCCAGCCCATCGGGGCGAAGAGGTGACCGCTGAAGTCATCGACGGTCCGCAGTCAGTGGTGTGGGATGAAGCTGAAAACCGGCTTCACACCCAGAAAGCGCTCATGGAGTTTCTGCTGCTCGGCAAACTCTGAGACCACCGCCCGTCAGTAAGCGGTGGTATTGCGCGGCAGTCAGTGGTTCCCGACAAGCCTGGACTCGAGCGGATAACGCGGATCGTTGTAACCCGGTGTGGAAGGGTGGCCGGGCTTGACCAGCGCATCAACCGCCGCCTCATCATCGGCGCTCCATTGCACATCGGTGGCGTCGAAATACTGGAGCCACTGCGCCAGGGTGCGGGGTCCGGCAATCACCGAACTTACCGCGCGATGCGCGAGTACCCAGGCAACCGAATAGGCCAGCAGCGTGGTGCCGCGGGCGGTAGCGCGGGTCTTCAATTGCTCAGCTACCGCGAGCGACTCCTCGCGCCACTCGGTCTCCAGCACGCGCTTTTCGCCGCGACCCACCCGCGAGTCTGGCGCGGGGGTGGCTCCCGGGGCATATTTGCCCGTGAGCACGCCCCGCGCAATCGGGCTGTAAGGCACCACGCCAATGCCATAGTGGCGGCAGGCTGGCAGCACCTCGACCTCGGGCTGACGATTGAGGAGGTTGTAGTAAGGCTGGCAGGCCGCAGGTCCGGGCATCCCCATCTGGGCGCTCAGGCGAACCGCCTCCGCAATCCGCCATCCCCGGAAATTCGAAACCCCCCAGTAGCGGAGCTTGCCTGCCCGGATGAGGTCATCAAACGCGCGAAGCGGTTCCTCGAGCGAATCATCCTCGTAGTCACGATGCATGTAACAGAGATCGAGATAGTCTGTGCCGAGGCGCTCGAGGCTCGCCTCCACGCCCTGAATGATCCACTTGCGCGACAGCCGGTTTTCATTGGGCCGGCTGGACATGGGATTACCGACCTTCGAGGCAAGCACCCATCGATCGCGATCCGCAGCAAGCAGCGGCCCCAGCAGCTGCTCGCAAGCGCCCCGACTGTATACGTCGGCGGTATCGACGAAATTCACGCCGCGTTCGCGCGCCACATCGAGAATCGACGCTGCCTCACGCGCGTCGGTCTGGTCGGCAAACATCATGGTGCCGAGACAGAGCGCCGAGACGCGCAGATTCGATCCACCCAGCCTGCGATAGTTCATCGTGGGAATCCTCAATCGTCGAGATGGGGGTAGCCTGCGAGCCGGCCGCCATCGATCACCAGGGTCTGGCCGGTCATGAAGGCCGATGCCGGACTTGCCAGAAATACGGCCGCGCCCGCAATCTCGTCCGGCTCACCGATCCGGCCGAGCGGCGAGTGTTTGACGGTGCGAGCCAGAATCGCCGGGTCTTCCCAGAGGGCGCGCGCGAAATCGGTTCGGATCAGCCCGGGTGCGATGCAGTTGGCGCGCACGCCCTGACGTCCCCACTCGATTGCGATATTGCGGGCGATCTGCATCTCGGCGGCCTTCGAGACGTTGTAGACGCCGATCTTGTTGGAGCCCTGAAAGCCCCCGACCGACGAGATGATGATGACGGAACCGCCCCCGCGCGCGGCCATCCCGGGAAGCGCCATGTTGGTGAGCCAGAACGTGCTTCGCACATTGGCCGCCATGACCCGGTCGAAGGCCTCATCGGACATGCCGGCGGCCGGGCCAAAATAGGGGTTGACTGCGGCGTTACAGACCAGAATATCGATCCCGCCCCACTCCATTTCGGTCGCGCTCACCAGCGCCTGAAGGTCGTCCTTGCGGCCGATGTGACAGACCCGGGCCACGGCTTGCCCGCCACGGGCACGGATCGCATCAACCACCTGCTGACAGGCCTCGAGCTTACGGCTGGAGACCACCACACGCGCGCCGTGGTCGGCCAGGCGTTCGGCAATCGCGCGGCCAATGCCACGACTCGCGCCGGTCACCACGGCAACCTTGCCGTCAAGACGAAAAAGCTGCATTGATCATCCTGTTACTCAGTCTGGGGGGTACGGACTGCGAGCGGTCGGGCCCAGCTCGCGGTACAGGTCTGAAGCTTAACCTCCCGGGCGATTTCCTTTCGCGTGGATTTTCATCGGGTCCCGATTTGCTCTATCTTGCCGCCGGACCATTGCTCGCGGAGAACCGGGTTGGAATCGACATCGAAAAAGCTGCGCACACGTGTCGCGATTGCGGGTGGCGGTCCGGCTGGCATGGTGCTCGCGATCGAACTGGGCCGCCGAGGCGTGCCCTGCGTACTGGTCGATGAGGACGAGCGGCCACCACGCTTCCCGAAGGCAAACGCCACCACTGCACGGTCGATGGAGCACTTCCGCAGGCTCGGCTTTTCCGAGCGGATTCGCGCCCAGGGCCTGCCCCCCGATTTCCCGCAGGACATCGCCTATTTCACCCGCTACGCCAGCCACGAACTCGCGCGCTTACCCGGCCTGACCCGCGAGGAGGCTCGCACCCGACGCGCAGCGCATGACGACCGCTGGCCCACGCCGGAGCCGCTACACCGCGGGCAGCAGATGCTGATTGAGCCGGTGCTGCTGGAGGAGGTCCGTCGCCACGCCTC
>JALREG010000120.1 GCA_023253905.1 Burkholderiaceae bacterium | reverse complement strand
TTCGCCTCGCTGCCGCCGGGCACGCTGCTCAACTCCCAGACACAGGCGATGGCAAAGGCCATTCAGGACAATTCGGATCTGAAGGTGAGGGTGGTCACCTTCAGTGGTGACATCCAGGCCTACGACGCGCTCAGCACCGGGCAGGCCGAATTTTTCATCGACGCCATTCATGTCACCCTCGAAGCGATTCGCGGGCAGGGTGTCTTCGAGGGGCGACCGCGCACCAATGTCATGGTTGCGCACCGACTCTTTCCGTTCTACACCAGCATCATGGTGCGTAAAGACTCGCCCATCACCTCGATCGAGCAGCTGCGCGGCAAAAAATTTTCGTCGGGCTTTTCGGCGCATGCAGCGCTTCTCAGCATCTCTGAGGCGCTGCTCGCGACGGGCGGCCTGAGCTGGGCCGATACCGTGGGCGTACCCACCGTCAACGTGATTCGCGGCGCCGACGATCTCGCTTCCGGTAAGGTCGACGCGCTGGCGATCGCCATTGGCGCGCCCAAGGTACGTGAAGTATCGGCGGCCGTTGGCGGAGTCCGGTTTTTACCGCTGCCCAACACACCGGCTGCGCTCGCAGCTGTGAAGAAACATCGCCCGAACGATGTGATCGACACCATCCAGCCTACCGCGGCCACCGTGGGGGTCGAGTCGCCCATACCGGTGATGGTCACCGATCAGATCGTGGTGGTGGGCAAACATGTGAAGCCCGAGGTGGTCGCCAAATTTCTGAAGGCCGTACAGGCCAGCAAGGCGTCGCTTGCGGCGGGCCATCCGTCCTTCAACGCATTTGATCCGGCAAAAATGAATCGCAGCTACCAGGGTGTCGACTATCACCCCGCAGCGCTCGAGTTTTACAAGACTGCGGGCATCGAGCGAATCAACTGATGACGGCAGCGCGGGAGCGAGCGCTGCCACCGCCCGCGCCCGCTCCCTGGGATGTGATCCATGTCAGATACCGATATCTCAGTTCGCGCCCGAGAGGGTGGGCCGACATGGCTTGCCCAGATCCAGGTGGCGCTTGCCGCCGCGATGGGGCTGGCTGCCATCGCGTGGTGTACCGACATGTTCCGCCCCCTGGGGCTGCTGATCTTTCCCGAGCAGTTTGCACTCGGTATGGTGGGCGCCACACTGTGCATCGCGTACCTGCGATTTCCGACGCGCGCGAATGCGCGCACTGAGGGGGTACCGTGGTATGACGGTGTAGGCTCGGTACTGGGTTTGGTGGCAGGCCTTTATCTGGCGGTGGTCTACCCGTCGCTCACGCTTCGCCTGCTCGACAACCCCATCGATGCGTTGATCCCTTCAATCGTCATCCTGCTGCTGACGCTCGAGGGGCTGCGGCGCACTGTCGGGTGGCCGCTGGTGATCGTGGTGCTCGCCGCGCTGGCTTACGGACTCTTCGGACACCTGCTGCCCGGTGCGTTCGAATCCCGTGAGGTCGACCCGGCGCGCATGGCCATCTATCTCAACCTCGACACCAGTGCCCTGGTCGGCCCGGCGATGCAGATCGCGGTCACCGTCGTGCTGGTGTTTGTTTTTTTTGGTGCGCTCCTCAGCCTGTCGGGCGGCTCAGCCTTTTTCAACGACCTGTCGCTCGCCCTGTTCGGGCGGCATCGTGGCGGGCCCGCCAAGGTCGCGGTGGTCGCCTCCACGCTGTTTGGCAGCGTCTCGGGTCTGGCGGTCGCCAACATCATGGCCACCGGGGTGGTGACCATTCCGGCCATGAAGCGGGCAGGCTATCCGCCAGCGCTAGCAGGCGCAGTGGAAGCCACCGCCTCGACCGGCGGCCAGCTGATGCCACCGGTCATGGGAGCGGTTGCCTTCCTGATGGCTGATTTCCTCGAGATCAGCTATGCCCAGGTCTGTGTTGCAGCGCTGCTGCCTGCGCTGCTTTACTACGCGGCGCTGTTCATTCAGGCTGATCTGGACGCTGCGCGCTACGGGTTCGGCCGGGTCGACGACAGCCTGATTCCCGAGCTGTCGCCGGTGCTACGTCAGGGCGTTGTGTTCGCCATACCCTTCGCGGTGCTGATCGGTCTGATGTTTGTCCTCAACTGGGAGGCTGAGCGCGCTGCGCTGCTGGCCTGCCTGTCGCTCATCGTGATCGGTCTGTTCTACGGCTATGGCGAGCGGCGGCTGAGGCTGCGCGACGTCTGGGCCGCGGTGATTGAAACAGGGATGGGCGTGATCGACATCCTGCTAGTGGTGGCCGGGGCCGGTTTCATCATGGGCGTGTTCCAGATCACCGGTCTGGGTTTTGCGCTCACCGCCTGGATGGTGGAGTTCGGCCAGGGTTCGGTCGCGCTGCTGCTGATCATCGCAGCCGTGCTGAGTGTGATCCTGGGGATGGGGCTTCCCACGCTCAGCGTGTATGTGCTGGTGGCGGTCCTGTTTGCGCCTGCCCTGGTCGAGGTCGGCATCAACCCCATCGCCGCGCATCTGTTTCTGCTGTACTTCGGGATGATGTCGATGATCACCCCGCCTGTGGCACTGGCAGCCTATTTTGCGGCCGGGCTGGCCGGTGCGTCGCCCATGAAAACCGGCTGGGTCTCCATGCGGTTTGGCTGGACAGCCTTTGTTCTTCCCTTCCTGTTCGTGCTGTCGCCCTCACTCATCCTGCAGGGAGACATCAGCGACATGCTGATCGCTGTTCCCCTGGCTGTCGCGGGCGTGTGGTTCACCTCGGCGGCCTTCTCGGGCTATTTCATCACCGCGCTCTCCATGTCGCTTCGCCTTGGCTTTGGGGTCAGCGGACTGCTGATGCTCATTCCGCATAATGTGGCGAGTTGGGCCTGGTGGACCGATGTCATCGGTGTGGCGATGGCGCTGGTGCTGGTGTGGGATCAGCGGCGGCGGATTCGGGGGCAGGCGGGCTAGCGCCCTCGCCGCCGCTTGAATCGGGCGACCGACGGGCCCGTAGCGGGGTCCGCTTGTGTTTGCGTGATTTGTGCGGTCGAGGCGCTCATCGTCGCGACGCTGCTCTACCTTGCGCTCTCGGTGGCGTTGCGGGCGATCCTGACCGCGATCGGTCGTCGTTGGCTGCTGGTTCGCTGAGCACCGGTTTGGCGGTATCGGTCGCGGGTCTGCGCAAACCCTTCTGATTCAACGAGGTGCTTTGCGGCATTGATCTGCAGGTGCGGCGCGGCGAAGTGATCGCGCTCATCGGACGTAGCGGCTCCGGAAAAAGCACGTTGCTGCGCTGCGTAAACGGCCTCGAGCAGTTTGAGGAGGGCCGGCTGGAAGTCGACGGGCAGGCGCTGCGGCACCGCGACGCGCATGCGATGCGTGCGCTCAGGCAGCGGGTGGGCATGGTGTTTCAGAACTTCAATCTTTTCCCCCACCTGAGTGCGGGGCGCAACGTGGCGCTAGCGCCCGAACTGGTGCTGGGCGAGTCACGGCGCGAGGCATTCGAGCGAGCCTGCGGCCTGCTGGCCAAGGTGGGTCTCGCAGATAAGGTCGACGCCATGCCGGATCAGCTCTCGGGCGGGCAATCGCGCTGGCCGCGTGAGGTGGCTCGCGTTAGCCGTAAACTCAATCAGCCTTCGGAATGCCCGCCCGCTCCACCACCTCGGACCACTTGCGGATTTCGTCTCTCACGAATGCTGCGGTCTGCTCGGGCGTCGTGGTGACGGGCAGCGCCCCCTGGTCCTGAAGACGCTGCCGCATCTCGGGCAACTGGAAGATCGCCGCGGTTTCCCGCGCCAGGCGATCCACCACCGCTGAGGGCGTGCCGGCGGGCGCGACCAGGATTGTCCAGGTCGCCACCTCGAAGCCGGGCATACCCGACTCGGAAAACGATGGCACACCGGGCAGGCTCTCCATCGCCCCGGCGCTACCCACCGCGACCGCACGGATCTTGCCGGCGCGGATGTTCTGCATTGACGCAAAGAGGTTATCGAACATGACCGGGACATGACCCGCCATCAGGTCGGCAATGGCCGGTGCGCTGCCTTTGTAGGGGACATGCACCAAAGACAGCCCGTGGCGCTGCGCGAGGAGTTCCATGGCCAGATGCGGCGGCGAGCCGTTACCGGGTGACGCATAGCTGATCTTTCCCGGCTGCGAACGGGCCCAGGCGATGAATTCGGTGAGCGTGCGGACTGGCTGTGCCGGGTTGACGTTCAGCACCAGCGGCAACTGACCGGTGAGGCTGATTTGAGCGAAGTCCTTGAGCGGGTCGTAGGGAAGCTTTCGAAACAGGGCAACGTTGGTGGCGTGCGGGCCGTTACCGCTCATGAGGAGTGTGTAGCCATCAGGGCGAGCGGCCTGCACCGCCTGGGTTCCAACGATGCCTGAAGCGCCGCCGCGGTTTTCAACGACAAATGACTGGCCCAGCCGTTTGGTGAACTGGTCGGCGAGCATGCGGGCGATCAGGTCGGTGGCACCACCCGGCGCAAAGGGTACGACGATCCTCACCGGCTGCTGAGGCCAGGTTTGAGCGCGGGCGGGGCTCGCCAACAGACCGGCCGAGAGCGCGGCGGTCAACAGGCAAAGGAGGGGGCGTCGGGGCATGTTGGAAGACTCCTGCAGCAGGTGAGCAGCGTGGGATCAGAATGGCGCATCGCCCTGGATGGTGGTGCGCCGCATTAGCCGCCGGTACTGATTATCGAATTCTGTGGCCCGATGCATGGTGGAGCGGTTATCCCAGAACACCAGATCGCGCGGCTGCCAGCGGTGACGGTAAACAAACGCCGGCTGGGTGCTGAATTCGGTAAGTAGGCAGATCAGGCGGCGGCCCTCGGCCTCGTCCATCCCCTCGATCGAGCGGGTGAGACCTTCGCTCAGATAAAGCGCTTTTCGGCCGCTGACCGGGTGTGTGCGAATAATGGGATGAGTCACCGGCGGCGCCTGCGCCTTTTCTTCTTCGGTGAGGGGCTTCCGGTGCGAGAGGTAGGTGGCGTAGTGCCAGGGGTAGTCGTGAATGCCGCGCAGAGTGTTGAGCCGCGCGCGAAGTAGTTCGGGTAGCGCGTCGTGGGCGGCAAACATGCTGGCAAACTCGGTATCGGCGCCCTCTGGCGGGCACTCGACGCCGTAGAGCATGGAGCCCAGCATGGGGCGCGCCATGTACGACATGTCGGAATGCCAGATCATGCCCGCCCGGTCAGCGCCTATCATCTCGCCCTTGTCGTTCTTGACGTTTGAGATGTAGGTGACCTCTGGGAAATCTTCCACCGAGAAGCGCTTCACAATATGTCCGACAAGAGGGCCGAAGCGCGAGGAAAAATCGACGTGCATGGCAGGTGGAAGATGCTGGTTGCGAAACACCAGCACACCATGCGCGACAAGCGCAGCATTGACGGTATGGAATTGCTCGGCGGAGATGGGACGCGACAGGTCCAGGCCTTCGATTTCGGCGCCGATGTGCTCGGTTAGCGGGCGGATTCGGAGCGTGGCGGTCACAGTGGATGAGGTAGCAGACATGGATTTATTTTGTCGGACAATATGTCGACAAATCATGCGGCATTGCCCGCTGGAGTGTCAATTAAAATGAGCACCCGCGAGTCTGACGACCCCACCACCGCCAATCGCATCGCAGGCGTTCTCGCGAGGCGAATTGTCGAGGCCGAGATTGCCCCGGGTGCACGCCTGCGGGAGGTGCCGCTTGCAGCCGAATTCGGTGTGAGTCGAGGCTCGGTCCGAGAGGCGCTTCGTATTCTCGAGCGCGATGGGGTGGCGAGGATCGAGCCGCACCGTGGCGCTCAGGTGACACTCCTCAGCACCGATGAACTGATCGAAATTTTCCAGGTCCGTACGGTTTTGCTGGGGCTTGCCATGGCGCTTTTCTGCGAGCGCTGCGAAGCGGCCGACCTGATCTGGCTGAAGGAGCGGATCGGGCAGCTGAAGAAAGCGGGGCGCGACCCCGACCCCAGGGCGGCCTCGGCGCATGCCGATATTTCGGCCGAGATGGCGGGCTATGCGCTGCGTCGCGGTGGCAATTTGCGGCTTGAACGAATGTTCATGCAGATGTCGGCGCAGGTCGCCCGCTACACCCGCCTTGGCTTGTCGGACAAGGCAAGACGGCGGCAGTCGATCGAAACCTGGCAGCAGTTGCTACGCGCGCTCGGCGAGCGCGATGCCTTGGCCGCGGAGCGCTGCGGGCGTACGCTGGTCACCAACACCTTCCGGTTTGCCCTGGGGAAAATCGCCGGAATCGGCCCGGATCTGTGAGGGCTTCTTGGGCGCGGTGGCCCAAGGGCGAGGAGCCCCTGCGCGGAAGCTCGAGGAGCTGGAGCGCGAGTGCTGGCGTGCGATGTGGTTCGCCATCAGGTCGCCGCTCGCCCTATACTTGCGACGCACTGCTATTCCGACTCATGCCAACCACTCACGTCTTCCATCGTCATCTGCAACACCACCCGCCGGTCGCGGTGTCGGGGCATGGTGCCTGGCTGGTCGACAGCGAAGGCCGCGAGTACCTTGACGCATCGGGCGGGGCGGCCGTGTCCTGCCTGGGCCACGGGCACCCCGCCGTGCTCGCGGCGATGCATGAGCAGATCGACCGGCTTGCCTTCGCCCACACCAGTTTTTTCACCACTGACGTGGCCGAGGAACTGGCCGCGCATCTGATTGCCCGCGCGCCGGCTGGCATGAGTCACGCCTACTTTGTGAGCGGTGGCTCCGAGGGGGTGGAGGCGGCCCTCAAAATGGCGAGGCAGTATTTTCTTGAGATCGGCGAGCCGCAGCGCACCCGTTTCATTGCCCGCCGGCAGAGTTATCACGGTAACACGCTGGGAGCGCTCGCCGTAGGCGGCAACGCGTGGCGCCGCGAGCCCTTCGCTCCCATCCTGATGCCAGCCACCCATGTGTCGCCGTGCTATCCGTATCGCGAGCAGCAGCCCGAAGAAAGCCCCGAGGCTTACGGCGAACGGCTGGCGCGCGAACTCGACTCCGCAATCGAGCAAATCGGTGCGAACCAGGTGATCGCCTTTGTCGCCGAGACCGTCGGCGGGGCCACTGCAGGCGTTCTCACGCCGGTTCCTGGCTATTTCCGCGCGGTTCGCGAAGTCTGTGACCGTCACGGAGTGCTGCTGATCCTGGATGAAGTGATGTGCGGGATGGGCCGCACCGGCAGTCTTCATGCCTGTGAACAGGAAGGCGTTGTCCCGGATCTGCTGGTGATCGCCAAGGGGCTGGGCGGCGGTTATCAACCGATTGGCGCGGTGCTGGCTCAGCAGAAAATCGTCGAGGCCATGTCCAAGGGTTCGGGGTTTTTTCAGCACGGCCACACCTATCTCGGCCACGCGGTAGCCTGTGCGGCTGCCCTTGCGGTCCAACAGGTGATCGAGCGCGATGCGCTCCTCGATCGCACGCGGAAGGCGGGCGAGACGCTGCAACAGTTATTGCAGCACGCGCTCGCCGATCATCCGCATGTGGGTGATATCCGCGGCAGGGGGCTCTTCTGGGGGGTGGAAGTGGTGCATGACCGCCCGTCCAAGCAGCCCTTTGATGCGGCGCTGCGCTTACATGCGCGGATCAAACGCGAAGCCATGGCGCGCGGCCTGATGCTCTACCCCATGGGCGGAACGGTGGACGGCCGGCAGGGCGATCATGTGCTGCTCGCGCCCCCTTTTATCGCATCTGATTCGGAACTCGCGATCATTGCTGAACGTTTTCATGCGGCGCTCGATGCCGCCATTTCCTCGTGTTGAATCATCCCAAGGAGACATCCCACCATGTTGCGTAAATCTTTCCTATACGGCGCGTTTGCCGCGGCGTCGCTCGCTGCCGTAATTCCCGGCGCATCGGTCTATGCCCAGCAGAAGTTCGTCACCATCGGAACCGGTGGTGTCACGGGCGTTTATTACGCTGCAGGCGGCGCCATCTGCCGCCTGGTGAACAAGGACCGCGCCAAGCACAATATCCGCTGCTCGGTCGAGTCCACCGGCGGCTCGGTGTTCAACGTGAACACCATCAAAGCGGGTGAACTCGATCTCGGTTTCTCGCAGTCGGATGTTCAATACAACGCCTTCAAGGGCGAAGCCCAGTTCAAGAGCGGTGGCGCTTACGGCGACCTGCGCGCGGTGTTCTCGGTTCACCCCGAGCCCTTCACCGTGCTCGCCCGCAAAGAACTCAATGCCAAGACGCTCAGCGACATGAAGGGCCGACGCTTCAATGTCGGCAATCCCGGTTCCGGCACGCGCGCCTCGATGGAAGAGCTGCTCGGTGCAATGGGCTGGAAAATGGGTGATTTTTCGCTCGCCTCCGAGCTGAAGGCCGATGAGCACGGGCCGGCGCTCTGCGACGGCAAGATCGATGGCTTCTTTTATGGCGTGGGTCATCCCAGCGCCAACATTCAGGATCCCACCACCAGCTGCGGTGCGCGCCTCCTGTCGGTCACCGGGCCTGCGGTCGATCAACTGCTGTCCAGCCGTCCTTATTACGCGCGCGTCACCATTCCTGGCGGGCTCTACCCGAACAACCCAGACCCGGCCCAGACCTATGGCGTGCTCGCCACGGTGGTGGCCTCGTCGAAAACCCCGGCCGACACCGTGTATCAGGTGGTGAAAGCGGTGTTCGACAATTTTGACGAGTTCAAGAAACTGCATCCGGCGCTCGCGCACCTGAAGCCCGAGAACATGGTGAAGGATGGCAACTCGGCACCGCTTCACGACGGCGCGGTTCGCTATTACAAGGAAAAGGGCTGGATCAAGTAATCCGGTAAAGCCCTGGGCCGCCACCGAGGTGAATGACGCTTCGCCGGTGGCGGCTTCGCCCGTCCGGGAATCTGCCGTATGGCAACCGATATCGAGAAAGCCCCCGAGGCACTGCAGCAGCTGGTGGCTGACGCCGATACCGGTGCACGCAGTCCGTCGGGCCTGACGAGCCAGGTCATCTTTGCGGCGGCGCTCGCTTGGGCGCTGTTTCAGTTCTGGTATGCATCCCCTTTACCCTTCGCCCTTGGTTTCGGGATTCTGAACGACACCGAGGCGCGCTCGGTCCACCTCGGTTTTGCGCTCTTTCTGGCGTTTCTCGCCTGGCCCGCTTCGCGGCGCTCGCCGCGCGATCGCGTGCCAATCACCGACTGGGTGTGCGCCTGCGCTGGCGCCTTCGCGGGGGCTTACCTTCTGCTGTTTTACGCCCAGCTTGCGACCCGTCCTGGTCAGCCCACCGGGTTTGATGTGTTCACGGCAAGTATGGGTCTGCTGCTGCTTCTCGAAGCCACCCGCCGGGCAGTGGGCTGGCCGATGGCGGCACTCGCCGTGCTGTTTATCGGCTATGCGATGGCCGGGCCCTTCATGCCTGAGGTGCTTCAGCACAAGGGCGCATCGCTTAACCGCTTGATCTCGCATATGTGGCTGACTACCGAGGGTGTCTACGGCATTGCACTCGGGGTCTCCACTGGCGCTATTTTTGTGTATGTCCTGTTTGGTGCGCTGCTCGACCGTGCGGGCGGCGGCAATTACATGATGCAGGTGAGCTTCGCCGCGCTTGGGCATCTGCGCGGTGGGCCGGCCAAGGTGGCCGTGGTGTCATCGGCGCTGAACGGCATGATTTCTGGCTCGTCGGTGTCGAATGTGGTCTCGGGGGGGATCTTCACGATTCCGCTCATGAAGAAGGCGGGCTATGGCGGCGTGAAGGCCGGGGCCATCGAGACCATGAGTTCGGTCAATGGCCAGATCATGCCTCCGGTGATGGGCGCAGCCGCCTTCCTGATGGTGGAGTACGTCGGCATTCCCTACGCCGAGATCGTCAAGCACGCGCTCCTTCCGGCGGTGCTGTCCTACATCGGCCTCTTTTACATCGTCCACCTTGAAGCGCTCAAGATGGGCATGGTGCCGCTGGTGCAACGCGCGCCACGCTCAGCCTCAGACCGTTTCATCCGACTGGGGTTGGGCCTCTCGGGCAGCATCATGGTGGTGGCGTTCCTCTACTACCTGCTGCTCGCGGCAAAAGCGCTGCTGG
Organism: Burkholderiaceae bacterium; assembly: GCA_023253905.1. Next base: position 5,681 of record JALREG010000120.1, on the reverse strand, counting down.
GCGAGGCTGCACCGTGGGCGGTGGGTGCCGTGGTGACCGGGCTCTATCTGGTGTCGATTCGCGAGGCGGCGCGCTCGCCTGATCTGCCGCAGGACATCGATATCGAGGATCCACAGGTGCTGGACACCTGGGCTACGGTGAAGGCGGGGCTTCATTTTCTGCTGCCGATCGGCACCCTGATCTGGTGCCTCATGATCGAGGAACTCTCGCCATCGCTGTCAGCATTCTGGGCGGTGGTGGTGCTGATCGCCCTCATGCTCACGCAGCGACCGCTCATCGCATGGCTTCGTCATGAGCCGACTGAAGGACGCTGGCGCGATGGAATCAATGATGTAGTGGCGGGCTTTCACGACGGCTCGCGCAACATGATTGGCATCGGCATTGCCACGGCCACCGCCGGCATCATTGTGGGCGGTATCACGCTGACCGGGCTGGGTCTGCGCATGACCGAGTTCGTCGAGCTCGTCTCGCAGGGCAATGTGATCGTGATGCTGCTCTTCATTGCTTTTGTCTGCCTGGTCCTGGGGTTGGGTGTTCCCACCACTGCCAACTATGTGCTGGTGGCCACGCTGATGGCGCCAGTGGTGGTGGAGCTTGGCGCGCAGAGCGGTCTCATCATTCCGCTTATTGCGGTCCATCTGTTCGTTTTTTACTACGGGATCATGGGCGACATTACGCCGCCGGTCGGGCTTGCCACGTTTGCAGCTTCAGCAATCTCGGGCGAGGACGCAATCAGGACCGGCATCCAGGGATCGCTCTATGCGCTTCGCACGGTCATTTTGCCGTTCATCTGGATTTTCAATCCGCAGCTGCTGCTGATTGATGTCCATGGATGGTGGGAACTGGCGCGGGTGGTAGCGGCCTGTACGCTTGCGATGCTGATTTTCAGCGCCCTCACGATGAACTGGTTCCGGGTGCGCAGTCGCTGGTGGGAGAACGTACTGCTCGCGGTGGCGGTGTTGCTTCTGTTTCGTCCCGACTTTCTCATGGACCGGCTGTCGCCAGAGTACCGGGCCGAGCCCGCGGCGAAAGTCTATGAGGTGGCGCGCGCAGTCCCCGATCATGACCGGCTGGTGATGGTGATTCGCGGCACCAATATCGAAGGGGATGACATCACCAAGACGGTGGCGATTGGGCTCGGTGCGGCGGGCGAGGACGGCAGGCGGCGATTGTCGCAATCGGGCCTGCAGCTGATGACATTGGGCGACAAGGTGCAGATCGGCGCGGTGCGGTTCGGGTCTCGTGCTCAGAAGGCGGGTCTTGAGCAGGGCTGGGATGTGGTGTCGCTGCAGGTGCCCACCGATCGGCCGACGCCCCACTGGTTTTACCTTCCGGCGCTGCTCCTGATCGGTGCGGTGTGGCTATCGCAGGGGGCGAGGATGCGACGCGAGACGGGTGGGTCTTGAGCGGGGTAACGCCGCAGCGGTCGCCGTTCGCGCAAGGCCGCCCGCCGCGTGCCGATTCTGCGTCCTGATTCTGCGCGCATACCGATTACCGAACCATCCCCTCAGGCTCTGGCCTTGTCCGGCACATCCCCCAGGGTTAGAGTTCGCCGTTCAATACCGATCACTCAGGAGGAGACCCATGAAATCAAACCGCCGACTGGCGCTCGCCGCCCCCCTCGCAGCCGGCCTGCTGCTTGCCTTGTCCGGCCCCGCGGCTGCGCAATGGAAGCCCGCCAAACCGATCACCATCATCGTGCCGTGGGCAGCAGGCGGCGCCACCGATCAGGTGACGCGCTTGGCGGCCGCTGAGCTCGAACCGGCGTTGGGCCAGAAAATCGTGGTCGTCAACCAGCCGGGCGGCGCCGGGTCGATCGGCACCAAGAACGCGATGGAAGCCCCACGTGATGGCTACACCTGGACGGCGGGCGCGGCCAAGCAACTGGGCACCTATCCGCTTCTGGGCATGCTGAACAGCAAGGTCGACGACTTTCACCTGTTCCTGTCAGTCACCAATGTGTCGATCGTGGCGGTCAACCCCGCGTCGCCCTATCAGACCCTGCCCCAGCTCCTCGAAGCGATGAAAGCCAAGCCGGTGTCGGTCGCCACCGCAGGCAATAGTTCTTCCGGGCACTTTGCAATGGAAACCATCGCCAAGGCCACCGGTGCGAAGTATCGTCACGTCACCTACGACGGCGGCAACCCCGCAGTGGTCGCCACCGTGGCGGGCGAAGCCGAGGTCACCACGCAGCTCGCGGTCGAAATGGCCGAGATGATCAAGGCCAAGCGTCTGCGTCCCCTGGCGGTGGTGGCCGATACCGCGCTGACGATCGAAGGGTTCGGCACCATTCCCCCGATCACGCAATTCGTGCAGAACTTCCCCAAGGTGACCACCGGCTTCGGCATCTTCATCCCGAAGGGCGTTCCTGCAGAAGTCGTCGCGACCGTCGAGAAACTCTGGACCGAGAGAATCGAAAAGTCCGACAAGATCCGATCCTATGCCACGTCGCGCGGCGCGCTCTTTACGCCGCTCTTCGGCAAGGCCGCCTATGACGCGGTCTGGCCCACCGTGATCTCGGATGCATTCCTGCTTCAGGACGCGGGCATGGCCAAGGTCACGCCTGAGTCCATCGGCATTCGTCGCTGAGCGAATTGCGTTCGCGATGAGACCAGGCCTCGGTTGGGCGGTGCTGGGTGCCGCGGTGTCAATCGGGGCCTGGCGGATGGACCGGCTGGCGTCGCTTAACATCGAGCCATGGTCGGCGCCAGGCCTGGTGCCCGGCGTGCTGGGCGTGCTCATGCTGGTGTTTGGTCTTGCGCTCGCGCTGTCACCGGCGAAGGTCGATTCAGACCCGCCCGCGCCCATTGCCTGGGGCAAGCTCGCCGGGATCCTGGGCCTCACCGGGATCTTTGTATTTGGCGCGCTCGGGCGGATACCGTTTGCGATCGCCGCAGCCGTCGTGATGTTCGTCTGGATGCTGACGCTCAGCTGGAATGTTTCGCCTGCTACGCGTCCCCGTCTCTTACTACGTACTGCCATCATCGCGAGCATTGCGGCCCTCGTGATCGCGCATCTGTTCCAGGACGTGTTCCTGGTGCGACTTCCCTGAGGCGGAGGCGGCGCTGGACGGACTCACGATGCTGTTCGGATCCCTCGTCAATCTGACGGGGCCCTGGCAGATTGCCTATGCGCTGGGCGCTACGCTGGTGGGAATCGTGATCGGTCTTCTGCCGGGTCTGTCAGCAACCCTGGGCATTGCGCTCTTCACCACGCTCACTGTACGCATGCAGCCTACCGACGCCATTCTGGTGCTGGTCTGCGTCTACGTGGGCGCAATCTATGGTGGCAGCCGCACCTCGATCCTGCTCAATATTCCCGGTACGGCTGCCAACGCTGCCGCCTGCCTCGATGGCAATCAGCTCGCAAGGCAAGGCCGGGCTGGACGCGCCATGGGCATCGCCACCACAGGCTCAGTGGCCGGCTCCTTGTTTGGTGTGTTTTGCCTGGCCGCGCTCACGCCGGTTCTGGCGGAGTTCGCGCTCAAGTTCGGCGCGTTCGAGTTTTTCTGGCTGGGCCTTCTTGGTGTGCTGATGTCGGGAACGCTGACTGGTTCAGAACCCATCAAGGGCTGGTTGATGGGTCTGCTCGGCCTTTTTGTGGCGGGCATCGGCCAGGATCCGGTTCATGCCTACGACCGGTTCACCTTCGGCTGGCATGATCTGAGCGGTGGCATTCCGCTGATTCCCGCTTTGGTGGGGGCGTTCGGCTTTGCCGAAGTACTGATGGTGATGTCAGCGCCGCTGCAGCGCGCGGTGACCGAGTCGGTCGATTCCATTCTGCCGCGGCTGCGAGATGTGGTGCAGTACTGGCGCACCATTATTCGCTCGGGGCTGATTGGTGTGTTCATCGGCATTCTCCCCGGCGTGGGCGAAGACATGGCAGCCTGGAGTTCTTATGCCGCCGCGAGGCGCGCGAGTCGCGAGCGCGATCAGTTTGGCAAGGGCTCGGTGGAAGGGCTGATTGCCGCTGAAACGGGTGATAACGCGGCGGTTCCCGGCGCCATGATTCCCGCGCTTGCGCTGGGCATTCCGGGGTCCGCGCCGGCGGCGGTGCTGATGGCCGCCATGATCATTCACGGCGCACAACCCGGCCCCATGTTGATGACCACCCAGCCGCAGTTCATGTTCGACGTGGTGGCGATCACCTTGGTTGCAACCCTTGCCATTCTGCTGTTCGGCCTCGTTATGGTGCGGCCCCTTCTGTGGGTGCTCAGGGTGCCGCGTGAGGTGCTCATGCCCATCGTATTTGTGCTCTGCGTGTTGGGCGCCTACTCCATCAGCCAGCGGCTCTTTGATGTGTGGGTGATGATGGGCGTGGGCGTGGTGTGCTTTTTCTTGCGTCGGCGCGGCTATCCGGTAGCGCCCTTTGTGCTCGGACTGGTGCTGGGCGATATCGTCGACAAAACGCTTCGGCGCGGGCTTGTGCTCTCCGATGGCAGCCTGCTGCCATTCTTTACCCGACCGCTGAGCGCCGTGCTGGCGCTCATCGTTCTGATCGTGCTGCTGTCGCAGGTCCCGGCGGCACGGCGGCTCTGGCAACGTGTGACCGGCTCCCAGGACATCGCCCACCGATGAGTACTTTTTCTTTCACTCCACCCGCCAAGGGCCTCGCGAAGCGGCTCTCGCTCTGTAACGAGGTGATTGGCGATCTTCCTTTTGATCGGCAGTGCGCATTGGCGGCTGCGCTGGGCTACACCGGGCTTGAGGTTGCGCCCTTCACGTTGGCCGATGACCCGACCACGATCTCTGACCGTGACGCGGAGCAGGTTCGCGCGGTCGCGGCCGATCACGGCCTGGCGATCTCGGGGCTGCATTGGCTGCTGGTGAAGCCAGCGGGCTTCTCCATGACCAGCCCTGATGAAGCAACCCGACGCCGTACCGCGCGTTGGATGGTGAGGTGCGTGGAGCTTTGCGCGCTGATGGGTGGCCATTACCTGGTTCATGGCTCCGGCAAACAACGGTCGGTCTGGCCAGGCCAGTCACATGCCGAAGCGCTGGCACTGGCCACCGAATGCTGGGCTGAGGCGGGCGCGGCCGCCACGCGGGCCGGGGTTCAGTACTGCGTTGAGCCGCTCTCGGTTGACCAGACCTCGATCATCAACACGGTTGAGCAGGGAATGGCTGTGGTGCGCAACATCAATCAGCCGGGTTTGCGAACCATGCTCGATACGTGTTCGGGCGGCAAGACCGAAGCGCTGCCGCTTGAACAGGTGATCGATCTCCATTGGCCAAGCGGGCTGCTGGCCCACATTCAGTTCAATGACCGGAACCTGCGCGCGCCTGGGCAGGGCGACGATCGCTTCGCGCCTATTCTCCAAGCGCTGGCAAGGCAGTCTTACGGCGGCTGGCTTGCGGTTGAACCCTTTGACTACCAACCCGACGGGCCCGGTTCGGCAGCGTTTGCTGCGGGCTATCTGCGCGGCACGCTACAGGCGCTCGGGCTCGACTGATCATTCAGCCGGGGCCGGGTCAGCCCGAAAGCGGGCGCATCGCCTGCCAGTCGGGAAACGCCCGGCTCGCGTAGCCCGGAGAGGCGAGCGAGTTCATCTCGATCATGCCCGCACGGATGGCAAGCCGGGTTGCGCCATGACTCTGCTCATAGAGGTCAGGATGCGCGCGCAAAAAGTTCGCCTGCTCGGCGGCGGGCAGATCGGCCATGCCGTTCACGTAGTGGTGGCC
>JALREG010000102.1 GCA_023253905.1 Burkholderiaceae bacterium | reverse complement strand
AGTATTCACGCAGTGCCGGGTCGGACGTGCTCGCCGCCTGCCCCTCATAGAGCGCCTGCGCGCAGATTTCGCCGACATGGTTCACCCGCATCAACGCGCCCGATAGCCTGCGCTCGGGTTCGGTGAGTTCAACCTCGTTGGCCAACTGGGACCCGGTTGATGCGCCCGGCACCGGCCGGCGGGCAGGTACCGCATCAGAAAGCGTGGCAAGCGCGCGACACGCGCCCCCCAGCACACGATCCACCAGCGAAAAGCGCCGAAGCGACTCCATCACATCTCCTCAGGCGACGCCTGCTTCCACGACAAACGACACCACGGTTGCACATGAGCCGCCAATATTAAGCGTGGCCGCCCGCCGCGCGCCGGCCACTTGATAATCGCCCGCCTGGCCACTGACCTGGCGCGCAGCATCCAGCACCATCCGAGCGCCGGTCGCGCCCACCGGATGCCCGCCTCCGATCAGGCCCCCCGAGGGATTGACCGGAAGTCGGCCACCCATCTCGATGTCACCCGACTCGACCGCGCGCCAGCTTTGCCCGGGCTCGGTCAGGCCGAAGTGATCAATGGCCATGTATTCGGTGGTGGTGAAACAGTCATGCGTTTCGAGGACATCGAACGCCGCTGGGCCCGACACGCCGGCCCGCGACCAGGCATCGGTAATCGCCGCACGCACATGCGGAAACACATAGGCATCGCCACGGCTCCGCTCGAGCTTGTCGAGCGCACGCAAGCCCACCGTGCGGTGGCCCCAGCCTGTGATTTTGGGTAGCCGATCAAGCGCCTGTCCGGTGCGGGCAGCGTGCTCGGCCGCGAACCGACCCGAGGCGAGCATCAGCGCGCAGGCCCCGTCGGTGATTTGCCCGCAGTCCTGCCGGCGGGTGCCGGGTTCGATGACCGGATTGGCTTCGTCGTCGTCGGTAAAGCTCGCTGCATCGAACGCCCACTTGCGCGTCTGAGCAAGCGGGTTACGCTTGGCATTGCCGTAGTTGAGCTCGGCGATACGGTTCAGATATCGCCGATCAAGACCATAACGCCGCTCATATTCAAAACCCATCATGCCGAAGGCCGCAGGCCAGAGAAAACGGCAGTCAATGCCTTCTCGCCCCTGCCAGCCTGCGGCGTTTTGATTGGCTGACGACACATCGCCCGGGAGGTTCTTCAGCTCCTCGGCCCCCACCACCAGCACGCAATCGTAGCGCCCAGACTCGATCTCGGCCATGGCAGTGAGAATTGCAAGCGAAGCCGAGGCGCACGCCCCCTCGTGCCGCATGGCGGGCACGCCCCAGAGCGCCGGCACTACCGATGACACCATGGCGCCGAGGTGGGCCTGATTGCGCTGAAGCTCACCAAACGCATTGCCCACATGGATGGACTGGACCGCGTTGGCCTCCACACGGGCCGCCTCGAGCGCACCAAGCGCCGACTCGCGAATCATGTCGGAGAGGTCTTGCCCGTTTCGCGACCAGACCCGCGCAAAATCGGTCTGGTGGCCGCCGAGAATATAGGTGGGGGATGTCATGGCCTGGCCTTCATCTGAGCGCGGCAAAACGGGCACGCGCCTGACGGTATTCTGACTCAAGCCGGTCGACCACCGCCGCGACCGGCTCAATGGCATGGATGCTACCCAGCCCCTGGCCGGCGCCCCATAGGTCTTTCCAGCCGCGCGAGGCCTCGATGGAGCGGTTGCTGTCGTAGACCCGCTCACGTTTGTCGGGCAAGGCCGAGAGGTCGACGCCAAGCCGTTTGAGAGACGGGATCAGCCAGCTGGCAGCGGTGCCGGTGATGCGGTCGCTCACCACCAGATCATCGGCGTTTGAATCGACCACCATCTGCTTGTACTCGGGCGCGGCCTGGCTCTCCACGGTGGGGATGAAGCGCGTACCCATGTAGACCAGATCGGCGCCGGATGCGATCGCCCCGGCCACGCCCCAGCCGTCGGTGATGCCGCCCCCCGCGATCACCAGGCCGTCAAAGAACTCTCGCACCGCGCTCACGAAGGCAAAGGGTGACAGATGACCCGTGTGACCGCCCGCCCCCGCACAGACACACGCAAGACCATCCGCCCCCGCGGCCACGGCCTTTCGGGCCAGGGTCAGGTTGACGACATCGGCGATGACGATGCCGCCGTAGGCGTGCACCACTTCGATGGCTGGCCTGGGACTACCTAGCGCCGTAATGACGATAGGCGGCTGGTAGCGGGCGATGAGCGCGAGGTCTTCGGGCAGGCGGGCGTTCGATGAGTGGGTAACCAGATTGGCCGCCCAGGGGCCAATGCGCGCCGCCGGGCTCTCGGCCCGCGCCCTCGCAAGTCCTTCGGTGATGGTTGCCATCCACTGATCCAGCACCTCAATCGGACGGGCATTGGGCGTGGGGAAGGCGCCCACGATGGCGGCCCGGCAGGCGGCCAGCACCAGGTCGGGGCCCGAAATGAGGAACATGGGGGCGGCGATGATGGGCAGGCGGACCGCTGACAGCCAGGGATGCCCCAACTGACCTGATGCGGCGAGACCCGATTGCCGTAGATCGGACAACCGTGACGGTAAATCGGGTTGAGCAGACATGTTCGGGATCCTTCCTGTTTGCGCCCGGCAGCATAAGGGAGCAGGCGCTGGCCTATGGGCGGGAGGGCGGGAAAGTCCTTCCCGTTCAGGCTTGGCACCCATCGTCCGCACAGAAATCGCCCGACGCGGGTACCGTGCCAGGTCGCGGGTCACCGCCGAGTGGAGAATAAGGCCTGCCGAAAGGAATTGCGCCCATCAACTACCGGCGCAGAAACCGTCGACGGCTTCCGCCGTCAGCCAGCGGGCTCTACCAGCCCAGGTTGTTGCAGGTTAGCAACGCATTAGCGCTTTTCGGGGCGTTTTCTTTGCAGCCCCTTCCGGCCTCTGTTCAAATACCGGACAACTTCCCGTCAGGAGGTTGGCACGGGCGCTATCGGCACGAACCGCAGGCACCCAGGTCCGAAGAGACTTGTACAACTCTTAAGAGGCATGCAATGAAAAAATCACTGATCGCTCTGGCCATCGGCGCCACTGCTGGCTCTGCGTTCGCGCAGGCATCTGTTGAACTGTACGGCCGCGCGCACGCCGGTCTGGATCGTTGGAGCGCGGAAGGGTCCACCGCTGGCGCAGCCCGCGACATGAAAGCCCGCACCCGCGTGTTTGATAGCGGCTCGCGCGTTGGTCTGCGCGGTAACGAGAACCTGGGTGGCGGCGTTCAGGCCAGCTTCGTTGTCGAAACCGGTATCAACCTCGATAACGCCGGCGATTTGGGTCAGGGCGGTCTCGCAAACTCTGGCACCGGTTACTTCGGTAGCCGCGAAGCGCATGTTGCCCTCGGTAACAGCTCGGCCCAGCTCCGCTTTGGCCGCCAG
>JALREG010000100.1 GCA_023253905.1 Burkholderiaceae bacterium | reverse complement strand
GGGCGTACGCTCACTCGATTTCGTCAATCCACGCCTGCTGAATTGCTTCGAGCACGCGCTCGCCAGACCGCTCGGGCGCGTCATCAAAGCCAGGCAGATCCAACACCTTTTGCCTGAGGTCGGTAAAGCGGATGGATTTGGGATCAATATCCGGATACCGCTCAACCAGCTCAATTGCAATGTCCTGAACGTCGGTCCACTTCATCGTAACCTCGCCTGCGGATCAGTGATCTTCGCGCGCATGATTGATTGTGTACTTGGGAATTTCGATGGTGAGATCAGACTGTGCCACCTTGATCTGACACGACAGTCGGGACTGCGAAGTGAGGCCCCAGGCCTTGTCCAGCATGTCGTCTTCGTCGTCAGTTGCGGGCTCAAGCGATGACAGTCCCTCACGCACAATCACATGACATGTCGTGCAGGCGCACGACATGTCGCAGGCGTGTTCGATCCGAACGCCGTGATCGAGCAGTACCCGACAGAGCACCGAGCCCTGCGGTGCTTCGAAACGCGCACCGTCGGGGCAAAGCGCCGCGTGGGGAAGAATTGAAATGACAGGCATCGCACCCCTTTCTGGGTCAGTCAATCTGATCGATACGCCGACCGGAAAGCGCGCGCGATATCGCGCGATCCATTCGCCGGGCCGCGAAGTGCTCGGTACCACGGGCAAGCGCATCGACCGCCTGCCGGATCACGTCGGCATCGGTTCCGCCTCTCGCCTCAAGCACACGCGCAAGGAGCGACTCCACCAGCGGGCGCTCGGCCTCCGAAAGCAAATCGCCGTCAGCGTCAAGCGCCGAACGGGTCGCCTCGAACAGCCGATCAGCTTCAACCTGTTGCTCGCGCAGCGCCCGCGCGTCCCGATCTGCTCCGGCTGACAGGAACGACTGCTGCAGCATGTCAGCGATTTCGTCATCGCTCAAACCATATGACGGACGAACCGTCACGGCAGCCTTGACACCGCTCAACTGCTCGCATGCGGTGACCGAAAGCAGGCCGTCTGCGTCGACCTGAAAGCTCACCCGAATGCGGGCCGCGCCCGCGCTCATCGGTGGAATCCCGCGTAGTTCGAACCGCGCGAGCGAGCGGCAGTCGGACACCAGCTCGCGCTCACCCTGAACCACGTGAACAGCAAGCGCTGTCTGGCCATCACGGAACGTTGTGAACTCCTGCGCCCGCGCCACCGGAATGGTGGAATTCCGCGGGACAATCTTCTCGACCAGTCCACCCATCGTTTCCAGGCCGAGCGACAGTGGAATGACGTCAAGCAGCAGCCAGTCATCGCCCTCACCGCGGTTGCCCGCCAGCAGATTGGCCTGCATCGCAGCGCCAATCGCAACCACCCGATCGGGGTCAATATCGGAGAGCGGCGCACGGCCGAAAAAGCTGGCCACGGCTGCTCGCACTGCCGGCGTGCGCGTGGCTCCGCCCACCAGCACCACAGCCCCTGCGTCGGCAGCATCGATCCGGGCGTCGCGAAGCGTTCGCCTCACCACAGTGATGGTGCGCGAGACAAGATCCGCGGTCATTGCGTCGAGCCGTTCGCGCGCAAGCGGCAGACGCACCGCCGATGCGTCAGACAGCGGGCACGAGAACGTAGTGAGCGTAGCCTCGGACAGCGCTTCCTTCGCGCGACGCGCCTCAACAGTCATGGCACGCAGATCGGCGGACGACAGGACTCCTGCTGCCAGGGCACTGCCAATGGGATCAGTTTCATGGGCTGACACCAGTCCGGTCTCGCGCAGCGCCCACTCAACGATTCGACGATCGAAGTCATCGCCGCCCAGAGCGGAATCACCACCCGTGGCCACCACCTCGAACACGCCGCGACTGAGGTGCAGCACCGACACGTCGAAGGTGCCGCCACCGAGGTCGAACACGACTACACGACCTTCCACGCCGTTGTCGAGCCCATAAGCAATCGCCGCTGCGGTGGGCTCGTTCAGGAGCCGAAGCACCTCCAGACCCGCAAGCCGCGCAGCGTCTTTGGTGGCCTGACGCTGTGCATCGTCGAAATAGGCAGGTACGGTGATCACCGATCCGTAGAGCTCGGCACCCAGCGTCATTTCCGCCCGTCGGCGCAGCACCTTGAGGATTTCGGCCGACACCTCAACCGGGCTCTTATCGCCGGCACGCGTCTGGATCTTGACCATTCCGGGCGCGTCGATGAAGCGATACGCGGTTCGGTACCGGCGCGCATCCTCGAGCCCGCGCCCCATGAAGCGCTTCACCGATACGATGGTGTTGTCGGGGTCAGAGATTGCGCGTGCCGCGGCCTCGGCGCCCACTGCGACACGGCCGTCGTCGCAGTAACTCACTACGGAAGGCAGGAGGGCGTTGCGATGCTCATCCTCGAGCACCTCGGGGATACTGGAACGCACCGCCGCCACCAGCGAATTGGTAGTACCAAGGTCAATGCCCACCGCGAGACGCCGCTGGTGCGGTTCGGGAGACATTCCGGGTTCCGAGATCTGGAGAAGAGCCATTCGGCCGCCAACAAGAGAGTAGGGATCAGGAAAGGTCGTCGAGCGCCTCGTCGACCTGCTCGGAAAACCGATCGATATACATGAGTTGGCCCACCAGGCCCGCCGCAGCCTCGAAGTCGGCGCGGGTATCGATGAACTCCGCGACGGTGGCCAGCACCCGCCGCCGTGCCGCGGCTACATCGACCTGCAGCGCCTGAAGATCAGCCTGGCGGCCACCCAGCCGCGCTTCATCAAGCGCCTCACGCCATTCCATCTGCTCAGTCAGAAACGCGGCCGATGCGCCGGCTCGCACCGCCTTATCGACTGCAACGCCCTCAAGCCGACAGAGGTATGCCGCTCGGCTACAGGGGTCACGCAGACAACGCCATGCTTCGTTGGCGAGCGTGGCCGCCTGCATGGCCAACCGGCGCTGCTCGGGCGAATCGGTGACAAATCTGTCGGGGTGAACTGCCGCCACCAGATCGCGGTACTGCCGCTCTAGAGCCTGCTCGTCAATCGCGAACACGCGAGGCAGGTTCAGCAGGTCGAAGTAGTTCTTGTCGAGAAGCAGCATCAGCTAGCCTGGTGCGGCAGCAAGGCCGCCCGCGCCGACGTCATGAGAGATGGGGAGGAAGCGGGTGGAGCAGTGAGCGTTCAAACCTGGAAAGATTCGCCGCAGCCGCACTCGCCCTTCACATTCGGGTTATTGAACCGAAAGCCCTCGTTCAAGCCCTCGCGAACGAAGTCAAGTTCGGTGCCATCAAGGTAGGCCAGGCTCTTGGGATCAATGATCACCGTGACCCCATGGCTCTCGAAGTAAAGGTCTTCTGGCTGCCCCTCATCGGCGTATTCGAGCTTGTAGGCAAGACCCGAACAGCCTGTGGTGCGAACACCGAGCCGAAGACCAATCCCGCGACCCCGGCGGGTGATAAAACGACTGATGTGCTGCGCTGCCGATTCTGTAAGCGTGACGGCCATGACCCGATCTCCTCAGGCGGCCTTCTGCGCGTCCGCGCCGTGCTTGCGACGGTAATCTTCAACCGCCGCCTTGATGGCATCTTCGGCAAGAATGGAGCAATGGATCTTGACCGGAGGCAGCGCCAGTTCATCCGCAATTTGAGTATTGCGAATTTCCACCGCCTGGTCGAGCGTCTTGCCCTTCACCCACTCGGTGACGAGCGACGACGACGCAATCGCCGAACCACAGCCATAGGTCTTGAAGCGCGCATCTTCAATCACGCCCTGGTCATTGACCCGAATCTGCAGCTTCATGACATCGCCGCAGGCGGGCGCGCCCACCATGCCGGTACCGACGCTCGGGTCGTTCTTGTCGAGCGACCCGACGTTGCGGGGGTTTTCGTAATGATCGATGACTTTCTCGCTATAGGCCATTGCCCTCTCCCTGCCTGAGACATGGGGCCGACTGGCCCCGCAACCTGCTGATTTCTAAATGGCGTGTCAGTGCGCCGCCCACTGCACTGTATTGAGGTCAATGCCGTCTTTGACCATTTCCCAGAGCGGCGACATATCGCGGAGCTTCCCAACTTTACTCTGAATGAGCTTGACCGCGTGATCGATCTGCTCCTCGGTCGTGAATCGACCGATGGAGAAGCGAATGGACGAGTGGGCCAGTTCATCACTACGCCCAAGCGCGCGCAGCACGTACGACGGCTCGAGGCTCGCCGAGGTGCAGGCCGAACCGCTTGACACCGCGATGTCCTTGATTGCCATGATCAGCGACTCGCCCTCGACGTAGTTGAAACTGATGTTGAGGTTATGGGGCACGCGACGCTCGAGGTCGCCATTCACATACACCTCTTCCATCTGCTGAATGCCCGCCAGCAGACGGTCGCGCAGCACTCGAATACGCTCGTTTTCGGTGCCCATTTCCTGCCTGGCTAAACGAAACGCCTCGCCCATGCCAACGATCTGATGCGTGGGCAATGTGCCGGACCGGAAACCGCGCTCGTGACCACCGCCATGGATCTGCGCCTCGATACGTACGCGCGGCTTGCGACGGACATAGAGCGCGCCCATGCCCTTGGGGCCGTAGGTTTTGTGCGCCGAGAATGACATGAGATCAACCTTCAGCGTGGACAGGTCGATGGGGAGCTTGCCTGTGGCCTGCGCTGAATCCACATGGAAAACAATGCCCCGCTCCCGGCACAACTCACCGATGGTGGCCACATCCTGAATCACGCCGATCTCGTTGTTCACGAACATGATCGAGATGACGATGGTGTCGGGGCGAATGGCCGCCTTCAACATGTCAAGGTCGATCAGACCATCGGGCCTGACGTCAAGATACGTGACCTCAAAACCGTGCCGCTCCAACTCGCGCATGGTGTCGAGTGTGGCCTTGTGCTCGGTTTTGGTCGTGATGAGATGACGGCCCCGCTCGCGATTGAATTGCGCCGCCCCCTTTACCGCCAGATTGATCGACTCGGTCGCTCCGGAGGTCCAGACAATTTCTTTGGCATCGCAACCCACCAGCGCAGCAACTTCTTCCCGGGCTTCCTCGACCGCCCGCTCCGCCTCCCAGCCGTACTCATGGCTGCGGGAGGCAGGGTTACCGTAGTTCTGGTAAAGAAACGGCACCATTTTGTCCACCACCCGCGGATCAACCGGGGTGGTGGCTGCGTAGTCGAGGTAGATCGGAAGTTGCATGGCGAGCGAAAGCCTCAGAAAGTGGTCAGACGGCCGTTATCGAAGCGGATCGGCTGAAGCGTGGAGGTGGGGAATTCGAGTGCTGCACGATGCTCTTTCAGCACTGAAATTTCGCGCGGACGGGTGCGACCTTCCTTGCCCCGCTGCTGCTCGACCAGCTCGGACAGCTTCACTGAGCTGAGGTAGTCGATCATTCGCGTGGTGAGGTTAGACCAGAGCTCATGCGTCATGCAGGGACCGTCGTCCTGGCAATTTTCCCGGCCAGCACACTGCGTGGCGTCAAGCGGCTCGTCGACCGCAAAAATGATGTCGGCCACGGTCACATCTTTCATGGAACGGGCGAGTGAATAACCACCGCCAGGACCACGGGTGCTCTCCACCAACTCGTGGCGACGAAGCTTCCCAAACAGCTGCTCGAGATAAGACAGGGAAATCTTCTGCCGCTGGCTGATGCCGGCAAGCGTCACCGGGCCCTGATGCTGTCGCATGGCTAGATCGATCATGGCGGTTACCGCAAACCGCCCTTTAGTGGTCAGTCGCATGGCTGGATTCCGATTTGAGGAGGAGTGTTTAATCCCGACCAGACAACTCAACTTTATCCTAATCCGAGCGATTTAGTCGAGATATCCGTCACCGTATGCGGGGCTTTTGTCTTGGACAAACGTCCCGCAAACCATATTCTAGGCCAGACAAACCGTTTTGTGAATACCCAGTGCTCAGATTGACTGAGCAGTCACAAATCCCCAGCAAATCAGTCGCATCTCAGGAAATCACGTGCCGGGAAGCAAGAAACCTCAGGTAATTCGTAGTGGAAGCCGCCGAAGACGCTTTCCGGTGGCCGCAAACACTGCATTAGCAAGGGCCGGAGCGACCGGAGGCAGTCCGACCTCACCCACGCCACCGATCTCAGGCGACCCGTCGATCATTTCAACCTGAATACGCGGGGTTTCGCGCAGGGACAGCAGCCGCGTGTCGTTGAAATTACCCTGACGAATGGCCCCGCCCGTCGCGTCAATCTGTCCATGAAGCGCCGCAGACAACCCCCCGACAATCGCGCTGGCGATTTGCGCACGCACACCGCCCCGGTCGATCGCCAGCCCGCAGTCGACCACCGCAACCACGCGAAGCACCCGAATCTCGGTGCCCTCAAC
The DNA here is from genome assembly GCA_023253905.1 of Burkholderiaceae bacterium. The sequence goes on along the minus strand of JALREG010000100.1, from coordinate 4,282 downwards.
CTCGGCTTCGACCACCTGCGCCACGATCGAACCGAAACTCTGCACGATGGCCACGCCTCGCCCACCCCGGGCACCGCGCCGGGTTTGAACGGGCCGGCCCCAGCCACTTAGCCTGCCAACCTCTTCCAGTACCCGCAGCGCGCGTGGCTGCTTCTGCAGGAGCCTGCGTCGATATTGGAAAGGATCGTCTCCTGCGGCATAGGCACACTCATCGATGAAACTTTCGACAAAGAAGCTGTTGACTCCGTAACCCACGGCGCGCCAGAAACCGACGGGCAGCGGGCTATCAATTCGCGCATGACGAACCTGTAACTCATCGAAGTCATAGATGACGTCAGACACCCCATCGTGACAGGTACGGTCAGGCACCCACCCGAGCGGTAAGCCAAACTGCCGCCGCATGTATTGCGCAACCACCGAAGGGCCAGAGAGCGAACACTCCAGTCGTACGACCTCGCCTCGAGCGCCTAGTCCGGCTTCCAGTCGGGCAGCTGCGGCAGGCCGGTACATATCGCGCCGGATGTCTTCTTCGCGCCGCCACTGAACCTGCACGGGCACACCGCGCCCCAGCGCCTGCGCAATTCGAACCGCCTGCGTCGCCAGATCCGTTTCGAGGCGTCGGCCCAGCCCGCATCCAATCAGACAGGGATGAACCGCCACCTGCGCGATCGACAGGCCGGCGACCTGCGCGACCTTACGCCGCACCAGATCGGGTACTTGCGTTCCGATCCAGACCTCGCACCGGTCCTGATCAAGCCGAATCGTGCAGTTCATCGGCTCCATCGTCTGGTGCGCGACGAACGCGGCGTCGTAATCGGCCAGGAGTGTCTTTCGAACTGGAACCGGGCGATCGGGCGGGTCGCTACGTACCGCCACGTCGCGCCCTTCTTTACGTTCGACTGCGGCACGAAGCGTCTGCAGATAGCCGCCTGAATTAATCGGGGTGGCCGAGTGACTCACCCAGCGCGCCTCCACGCCCTCCGCATAGCGATCGGCCCGCCACCACGAGGCGGCCACCACCGCGAACCACTGCTCGCCCTGCACCAGATCGGCTCCCGCGGGGGCCGCGCCCGCCGCCCACGCGGCGGAAGCCAGGGTCTCGCCCAAGAGCGGCGCATGGCGCACCGACGCGTAGCGCAGCCCCGGGAGGCGAATGTCCGCAGCAAAGCGTGCGCTACCGTCCGTCTTCGCGCGCGAATCGACGCGACGGATACCGCGCCCAATCAACCGGTACTGTTCGCGGGGCTTGGGTTCCACGCGGCGGGGTTCTTCTTGCGCCGCATCCACCGCCAGTTCACCAAAGCCGAATGACTGCCCCGTGACCGGATCGACCACCCTCGAGGACAGCGTGCGCAGCCGCTCAGCCGGAACACCCCAGCGCCGCGCCGCAGCTGAAAGAAGCGCAGACCTGGCCCCCGCCCCCGCGCGACGTGCGGCAACCCAGCAGTTGCGGGCTGAGGTCGAGCCGCCGGTTAATTGATCGCCCGTCAGCCGGAGCACCGCCTCGAAGGCCCGGTGGGCAACGGACCCGAGCGCATCGTCGCCCCGCTTGAGCGCGAGCGAATCGAGCACCGGCAGCGGATTGGAATAGGCCAACCCAAGCGGCGCTGGACGCGCAGTGATACCAGCCGGGTCGCAGTCGAGTTCCTCGGCGACCAGAAGCGCAACCAGGGAAAAGACGCCTTGCCCCATTTCCTGGTGCGGCACCGACACCGCCACGCGCCCAGTACGGTCGATCGTGACCCAGGCGTTAAAGGATGACTCGCCCTCACCCGAAGGCGCGCGATACCGTCCGAGTTTCCAGGCCCGCCAAACCCCGGTACCGGCCGCCACGACCAGGCCGCCACCCGCCAGGGCCGCAAAAGTGATGAATGCCCTACGGCCGAGACTGCGGGGCCCCGAGGGTTTGCGAATGAGAGGCGCCTGCGAGCTCATGTCAGAACAGCAGCGCGCTCAGGACGAAGCGCTTCCTCCGGCAAACAGGATCTGCCGAAGGGAACGCGAAACGACGAAGATCTGGAGATCAGGCCGCAGCGACCTGCGTCGCCCGACGCTTGGCCACCTCGAGCAACCCGCTGCAGGCGTCTTCTATGTAATCGAGGACCTGCTCGAAGTTTTGCGCCGAGCCGTGATAGGGGTCAGGCACCGTCGCAGTCTCGTGCTCGGTCGCAAACCGCATCAGCAGCTGCAGCTTGTGATGGAAGCGCTTGGGCGCGGTCTGCTGGAGCAGGGAAAGGTTGTCCCAGTCCATGGCAAGGATCAGGTCAAATTCTTCGAAGTCACGCTCAGTGACCTTGCGGGCGCGGATGTCGGCAGCGTTGTATCCGCGCTTCTGAAGCGACGCCTGCGCCCGCTTATCCGTTGCTTCGCCCTCATGGAAAGCATGCGTGCCGGCCGATGCAACCCGAACCACGTCATCGAGACCGGCAACCCGGACCGTGTGACGAAACACGCTTTCCGCCATGGGTGAGCGGCAGATATTTCCCATGCATACAAACAAGACTCGTGTACTCATGGCAAGGGATGTGGGTTCTCTTTTAGCCATTTCAATACCTTTTTGGTTTAGAGGAAGGGAGAAATCAATCGGTCAGGCCGCCCGCCCGGCGGCAAAAGGAACAACGTTATGGGTGCCATCAGCGCCAAGCACGCGCTGCTTGAGGCGCGACAGACGATCGCGCACTTCGGCCGCTTTTTCGAACTCAAGGTTGCGCGCGTGCTCAAGCATTCGTTTCTCGAGTGCACGGATCTCGCGGGCCAGCGCCTTCTCGCCCAACTCCAGCGGCTCGTTGTCAGCGACGTCCTGGGCGGCACGCGCCACCCGCGCGCTGTCAGCGTCATACACACCATCGATCAGTTCGCGAACCTGCTTGCTGATGCCGCGCGGGGCGATGCCGTGTGCGGTGTTGAACTCAACCTGCTTCTGACGTCGCCGATCCGTTTCGGAAATGGCGCGCTTCATCGATTCAGTGAGGGTGTCGCCATAAAGGATGGCGGTTCCGCGCAGGTTTCGGGCCGCGCGGCCAATCGTCTGGATCAGGCTGCGCTCCGAGCGCAGAAAGCCTTCCTTGTCCGCATCAAGTATGGCCACCAGCGACACCTCGGGTATGTCCAGTCCCTCCCTCAGCAGATTGATGCCCACCAGAACATCGAAACTCCCAAGGCGAAGATCCCGAATGATCTCGACCCGCTCCACGGTGTCGATATCGGAATGCAGATACCGGACGCGTACGCCGTGCTCTCCGAGAAAATCAGTGAGGTCTTCAGCCATGCGCTTGGTAAGCGTGGTGACCAGTACCCTGTCGCCGAGCGCAACCCGCGACCGGATTTCTGACAGCAGGTCTTCAACCTGAGCCCGCGCCGGTCGGACCTCGATTGCTGGATCGATCAGTCCGGTGGGCCTCACCACCTGCTCCACCACCTGGCCCGCCGTGCGGTGCTCATAATCGGCCGGCGTGGCCGAGACAAAAATGCACTGCCTCATCTTGTGCTCGAACTCATCGAACCGAAGCGGCCGGTTATCAAGCGCCGAGGGCAGCCGGAAGCCATACTGAACCAGCGTTTCCTTGCGGGAACGGTCGCCGCGATACATGCCGCCCAACTGGCCGATCGTGACGTGGCTTTCGTCGATGATCATGAGCGCGTCAGCAGGCAGGTAATCGACCAGCGTCGGTGGCGGATCACCCGGGCGCGCACCGGATAGATGACGGGAGTAGTTCTCGATGCCCTTGCAGAATCCCAGCTCCTGCAACATTTCGAGATCGAAGCGCGTGCGCTGCTCGAGCCGCTGTGCCTCGAGAAGCTTGCCCTGCGACAAGAAGAACTCAAGGCGCTCCGCCAACTCGGACTTGATGGTCTCAAGCGCGCGTAGGATCGTGGCCCGGGGCGTCACGTAGTGCGATGACGCATACACCACGAAGCGGGGGATCTTTTGGCGTACACGGCCGGTGAGCGGATCGAAGAGCTGCAGAGATTCGACTTCGTCGTCAAACAGCTCGATGCGCAGCGCGAGCTCGGCATGCTCGGCCGGGAAAATGTCGATCGTGTCGCCGCGCACCCGGAAAGTGCCGCGAACAAACTCGGCCTCGTTGCGCCGATACTGCATCGATACCAGCCGCTGCAGCAGTTCGCGCTGACCGATGCGGTCGCGCACCCGCAGCATGAGCCGCATGTCGTGGTAATCGGCCGGATTACCGATGCCGTAGATGCACGAAACGGTAGCCACGATGATGGTGTCACGGCGCTCGAGCAACGACTTGGTTGCCGACAGCCGCATCTGCTCGAT